>CAZPRO010000368.1:0-1511 GCA_964588775.1 uncultured Clostridium sp. | reverse complement strand
GCTTTGGCATCATGTTTTAATCACATCCTCTTAATAAATATCCATTATAATATTAGTCCTAATTATATTTTTAGTCAAAAAAGGTCTAAACACGAAAATATTCATATTTAGACCTATAATGTAAAACACAACGTTTTCTCACTAAAATAGTTTAATTTACATAATTTTATCCAATTGTATCTTTAATTCACTGCTTATAGTTATAAGTGGAAGTCTGACTTCATCACTACTAATTAATCCCATCTTACTTAAACAATACTTAATTGGAGTTGGATTTGGTTCTTTAAATAATATTGGTATAAATTTATATAATCCCTTCCAAATTTCTAGTGCTTCTTTATGATTGTTTTGTTTTATTAAATCATATACTTTAATAAATTTATCTGTATGAAGATGAGCTGATGCCATTATCCCTCCATCTCCACCTAAAAGTAATGTATTGTAAAAAAGAACATCCTCACCTGTCAATATAGAAAAATTCTCTGGTGCATTTAAAATCAATTCTGTTGTCTGCTTCAAATCAGCACAACAATCTTTTACCCCAACAAAGTTTTTCAATTCTGCCAACTTATATATTGTCTCATTTAATACATTTACTCCAGTTCTGTAAGGAATATTATAAAGTATTATTTTTAATTGTGTTGAGTCTGAAATATTCTTAAAATGCTCATATATTCCCTTTTGACTTGGTCTTGAATAGTAAGGTGCTACTGATAAAATTCCTTCTATATCATATTTTTCTACTACCTTCAATTTATTTAATAATTCCCTTGTATTATTTCCTCCAAGTCCAGTATATATCATTACCCTTCCCTTGTTTATCTCCACAGTTTTGTCTAATATACTTTCATATTCCAAATTACTTATTGTTGGTGTCTCTCCTGTTGTAGCTAGGGGGATTATTCCTGTAACCCCTTTCTTAATATAATGTTCAACCAAACGTCCATAAGCTTCTAAATCAACCTTCCCATCTTTAAAAGGTGTTATTATTGGTACCATTACTCCTTGAATTTTCATTTTCTATTCTCCTTCTCAATTTTATTTATTAAATAGAAAAAACCACCTGATTATATAAACACAGGCGGTGGAGTCACTAACTTCAAATTAAGATAAAATAAATATATAAAAATATATTTATTTTATCAGACCTTTGTAGCGCTCCACTTTCGTGACAGTCATACATATATTTTATGCATGCCCAGAAATAAAATTTTGCATAAATTATTTCTTCGGCTATAATACCTTTCATAATCACTCAATGCCTGCCAGCTAATGATAATTACTTATTATTACAGCACCTCTACCTTAGGTTTCCATTATTAAATATATATTATTATAGCACTTTTTTGTATATTTGTGTATTATTTATAAAATAATTGAGAAATTTCTTTGCAAATTCTTAATACATAGAGTTTCTCAAAATTATAAAAAGAGACAGCCATTTAACTATCTCTTAAACTTACCTCGCAACGTCCTACTCTGCCACACAGTCACCCGTGCAGTACCATCGG
>CAZPRO010000367.1:0-1528 GCA_964588775.1 uncultured Clostridium sp. | reverse complement strand
TAAAAGAATGCAAAGACCTTATGAAGGAACCTGTAATAATAAAATCAAATGAAAAGCCTCAGGTTAATCCAAACATAACTCATATGCTTTTTGTATGTGACAGACGTGATAAGTTTGAAACTTTAAGAAAAATCATAGCCTCTGAAAACCCTAAAAAGGCTATTGTATTTGTAAACAATAATGAAGACATAGAACTTACCCACGCAAAACTTAATTATCATGGAAAAGACTGTTTTGCCATGAGCAGCCATATTTCAAAGGAAGATAGAAAACTTGCAATTGACAGTTTCAGAAATGGAAAAATTAAAATCTTAGTATCTTCTGATCTTACTGCACGTGGTCTGGATGTTCAAGATGTAACACATATATTCCACCTTGATCTTCCTCTTAAGTTTAATGAATATCTTCATAGAGCCGGAAGATGTGCACGAGGTAAAAATACTGGAGTTTCTATTGCCATTGCAACAGAAAAACAAATTAACATTGTTGCAAAATATGAAAGAGAATTTGGTATAAAATTTGAACAAAAGAAAATCTATGGCGGAAAAATTATAGATAAAAATACTGCTGTTCATTCTCAATATAAGAAAATACCAGCATTTAGAAAGAATAAATCATTTAATAATAAGAATGGCAAATCAAAATTTCATAAGTAATAATACATAAAGATGGGGCTGCGACACTATGGGTTAAAAACTGCTAGACGTATGCCCTTAGAATATTCTTTTTCAACAGATACTAAAAGAATATATCATGGAAACTATAAATGGCCATGCTTAAATACTATGGATACAGATGTGCAAGAAGTTCTTAATTAATTTCTCTCCTCTCTCCTAAATTTAGGCATAAAAAATGCCTGGATTTCTTTGAGCATCAAAAAAGCACCAGCCTACTTAAAGATTGATGCCTATACATTTATTTTGATTATTATTCAGTTTGAAAAACTGGAATTTATCGCTTATATATAATTTCCACATCACCATCAACAAATCCAGCAGCAACAGCTTCATATTTTTTCAATTCTTCAGAATACTTTCCTACCATTAAATATTTGCGTATCATATCACATGAAATATGAAGTATTTCTTCCCAACACGTATCCTGCTGCCAAGAAAATAAATTCTCACCAGTTGTAAATTTTTCTTCACAACACCAGTCTTCGTCTTCTTCATCAAAATAAGAAGCACCAATTAATTGAATTGACCAATTCATATCTACTTCTTCATAAATATTAAAATTTATAGCTGCACCTTCGATTGGAAAATTCTCATCTAAAACTTTATTGAGCCAATTTTCAAAATCAATATACATTTTTTGTATCCTCCATTCACAAATTTGGATTTATTGCTGACAAACATCAGGCTTTTTTCAAAGAAAAGTATAGCAAAAAAAGGCTGATGTTTCAATCAGAATCTATCAAAGTCCAAGAGCTGTCGCATTAGCAGTTAACAACTGCTGACCACAGACTCCATATATTACTCCACACTGATCAAATCTTCTTTTGCTGTCAAATTCAGTTTTTACAACA
>CAZPRO010000366.1:0-1532 GCA_964588775.1 uncultured Clostridium sp. | reverse complement strand
TGTGAATTAAGTAGCCTGTTCATGTTTTTGGAACGTTTTCTCCATCAAGATTCACGACAAATTATTATTTATTAGATTAAACCATATGATAAATAATAAGTAATATGAATACTTGAAAAAAACTGGATATAATGGGATAATTAAAGGGTAATATTTCAAATAAGATATATTATGAAAGGCTTATAAGAAACATTTTGAAAGAGGGGAGCATTATGAATGTAGTAAATGGTGAAAAAACTTTTTATGGAATTGATAATATTAATGATAAACTAGACAGCATTATGAATGCCCTAAATTTATCAAAATACATATTTGAAGTTAAATTAATAATTTCTGAGGCTTTAACCAATGCATATATTCATGGAAATGATAGTGATAGTAATAAACCCATAAATGTAAGCTGGGTTATTAACAATGATAGCCTATGTATTAAAGTAAGAGATTCAGGAACTAATAAGAAAGAAAAATTAGACATTAAAAAGGATATAGACTGCGATATATTATCTGAAAGTGGAAGGGGATTGTTTATTATTTCAGCATATACTGATGAAGTAATGTTTAAAGACAATGAAATAATAATGAAAAAATCACTAGCATAGATAAATCGCAAAGAAACAGGGGGGAAATATATGAAAATTTCATTAAAAGCAAAGTTAATGGGAACTTTTGCAATTTTGACTGTGGTGCCAATGATAATATTAGGTTTTTTATCATATTCTCGAGCTTCAAATTCAATTCAACAGTTAGTAACTGAAGAATTAGGAACTCAGGTGCAGGATCAAGCTAAGCTTCTTACTAAATCAGTTGATTCGGTAAAAAGAGCAGTTGAAATTTCAAGTCTTAGTGAAATAATGAAGGTGATTGCAAAAGGGGAAGCAACTCTGGAGCAAATTGATGAAGGATTTAATTATATTACTAACATAAAAGAAAAAAATGAAGAATTTATGGAAGTGCTTATTTTAACAGATTCAAATGGAAAAGTAATTATTGACACTACAACAAAAAATCCTGATACAGATTTAGGCGATAGGGATTATATGAAAGAAACATTGAGTACTGGTAAAATAGCTGTAAGTGAGGTTTTAACATCAAGATTTACAGGAAATTCTGCAATTTTTATATCATACCCAATATTTGATGGAGAACAGATAATTGGAACAATGGTGGGCAGTATAAAATTTGAAAGTATGGCTAAATATGCTAATGATGTTAAAATAGGTGATAATGGTTATGCCTATATAATAGATAAAGAAGGGTTAATTGTTGCACATCCTGATAAATCAAAAATCTTACAAGAAAATCTTAATACAACTAAAGATTCTGATTTACAACAATTACTATCTAAAATGATAAAAGAAGAAAATGGAGAAGGGTATTATACATATAATAATATTTATAAGTATGCAGCCTTTCAAAAAGCAGATAAGTGGACAGTAGTGATTACAGCTAAATATGATGAATATATGCAGGCAGCTATAAGAATAAGAAATAGTACAATTATAACAACTGGAATTTCTATAATTATCACATTA
>CAZPRO010000365.1:0-1550 GCA_964588775.1 uncultured Clostridium sp. | reverse complement strand
TGCTCTCTTAGGGAATTCTGTATCAATTGTATTAAAACAGAATTCTGAAAGATATGGAATATTTGATCTAAATGGAAGTAATTTAGAATTTGAAGGCATAATATGGTCTGTTGTAATATTATCTTCAACTTTAATTATTACTTTTCCATCAACTTCGTTTCCAAGCTCTTTTCCTACTGGGAATGGTTTTATGTTTGGTCCTCTTACAACTTCAACTTCAGCATTTGTTGGTGCTGGAGGTAAAATCATAGAATCATCAATTATGAATTTTTCTGGCATTTCAATATTCAAATCAACATCTGTCATTTCTCTTGGATCAGTTAAATATCCATTAATTGCAGAAACTGCTCCTGTTTCTGGACTTACTATATAGATTTGTCCTGATAATGTTCCACTTCTACCATAAAAGTTTCTATTTACTGTTCTTAAAGAAATTCCATTAGTTCCAGGTGCCTGCCCCATACCTATACAAGGCCCACATGAATTTTCAAGAATTCTTGCTCCAGAACTAATTATATCAGCCAATGCACCATTTCTAGCTATCATTTCCATAACCTGTCTAGAGCCTGGTCCTATAACTAAGCTTACATCTGGATGTACCTTTTTACCTTTTAATATTCTTGCAACTTTCATTAAATCCATATAAGAAGAATTTGTACAGCTTCCTATGAATACTTGGTCAATTTTAATCTTTCCAGCTTCTTTTACTGTTACAACATTGTCTGGACTATGAGGCTTAGCAGTAAGTGGTTCTAATTCACTTAAGTTTACATCTACTTCTTCATCATAAACTGCATCTGCATCCGGCTTAAATTCTATCCAGTCTTCTTCTCTTCCCTGAGCTTTGAAGAATTCTAAAGTTCTTTCATCACTTGGGAATATTGAAGTAGTTGCTCCAAGTTCAGCTCCCATATTTGTGATTGTTGCTCTTTCTGGAACTGATAAAGTTTTTACACCTTCTCCAGCATATTCAAATACTTTTCCAACTCCACCTTTAACAGTAAGTTTTCTTAACACTTCTAATATTACATCTTTAGCTGTTACCATTTTATTTAATTTTCCAGTTAAATTAATTTTAACAACCTTTGGAGTGTTTATATTATAAGCTCCGCCTCCCATAGCAAGTGCAACATCTAATCCGCCAGCACCCATAGCAAGCATACCAACACCACCAGCAGTTGGAGTATGGCTGTCTGAACCTATTAATGTATCACTTGGAGTTGAGAATCTTTCCAAGAATATTTGGTGACAGATACCATTACCTGGTTTTGAAAAATATACACCATATTTAGATGCTACTGTTTGAATGAACTTATGGTCATCAGCATTTTCAAATCCCTGCTGTAACATATTATGATCAATAAATGCTACTGATCTCTTTGTTTTTACTCTGTCTATTCCCATAGCTTCTAATTGAAGATATGCCATAGTACCAGTTGAATCCTGAGTTAAAGTTTTATCAATTTTTAAGCTTATAGGTTGTCCTGGTTTTAATTCACCTTCAACTATGTGTGATTTTAAAATTTTGTAAACTAAATTGTCTCCCACTT
>CAZPRO010000364.1:0-1555 GCA_964588775.1 uncultured Clostridium sp. | reverse complement strand
TAATTAATTTTCTATAAAGTAAAGCCTATACAAATAAATTGCATAGGCTGTGTTTCAACATATTGTCTAATATAATTTACAATAGAGTAAGGATTAAAACCTTAATCTCCTCTGAGCTAGAGGCGTTTTAATTAAACTACTCTATAGGCCATTATGAATAAACGCCCTAGCGTGCTGAAAGGGTTAGTTTATTCCTGACATTGAAATTATATCATATAATAATATTTAATTACATATTTTCTCATAATAATTTTGCTTTTTCACACTCTATTACTTCTGGTATTTCACTATTACCATTCCCACTTTTTATAATCCTTATAAATAACACCAAATTCATGTACATAATCATCATCCATATGAGCAAAAATAGGATCACATATTCTGCCTGCTGCATCTTCATAAGTCAAAGGTGCTTCAAAACTTTCATCACAAACACCATTCCATTTCTCTGGAAATTGATTTGACACCCATCCTGGATCAACACTATACACAAAAATATTTTCTTTTGCATAATCTTTTCCAAGTGATTTTGTAAGCATATTTAAAGATGCTTTTGCCATATTAGTATGAATATGCTTGCTTGATTTTTTCTTTTCGCAAAATGCTCCTTCAACAGAGCTTACATTTATTATAAATCTATTTCTATTGCTGCTCTTCAAAAGACATTCCTTTAATCTGCTTGTAATAAAATATGGTGCTGTAGAATTTATTATTTGAACTTCAAGAAATTCATACATAGATATTTCTTCTGGCTTTGCAGTCCATGAATTATGATAATAATTTTTTTCAATATTAATTATATTTTGGGAGATTTGATTTTCTAATGTATTTTCTTTTGAACATAATATTCCTATATTAGAGCTCAAGTTTTTCTTGCCTGATTCCAACATGCAGATTTCTTCTAACCTTTCAAGTTCCATATAATATTCTTTGCTCTTTTTAACTGTCTGAGCTGCATTGTTGATTATGATATCAATACTCCCAAATGTTTCTTTTACATATTTTATAAATATCTCTATTTCTTTAAAATTTTTCAAATCTAATTCACATAAAAATAATTTATCTTTCCATAGATTAAAATCCTTTTCCTTTGAATATTTCTCCAATGCAGTATACGGAAATCTTGTTGTTGCAATTACTGTTGCTCCTGCTCTCAATAAATGAAGAACTGTACTATATCCTATTTTTATTCTTGCTCCTGTTACTATGGCAGTATATTTTGATAAATCTTTCAGTTCTGTTTTCTTTTTATAGTTAATTTCTCCACATGCTTTACATAACTTAAAATATTTTTCATGATGTTCTGTCAATGGCTGTCTGCAAATATAACATTTTTTCATCTATTCCTCCAATATCTAGTTTTTTAATATATTATACCATTTCATTTTTTCAATTTTAATTAACTGCTTTCCTTATCTATAATGAACAATTCCTTTTTGTGTATAAATCAGAATTTGTAGGTTGGTGGTAAAGCACTGAAAAGAAGAAACTTGCAACTAAAATTTAAATTTCATTGCATGTCTCTTCTTTTCTAGTTTTATCCCATAACCAAATT
>CAZPRO010000363.1:0-1563 GCA_964588775.1 uncultured Clostridium sp. | reverse complement strand
GCTGATTCAATATCTTATCAATTCTTAGTTTTAGACTATTCTATTTCTAGAAACAAATTCGAAATCGAATGGTATACAAAATTCTTAAATGATCTATTAGAGAAAGAGGGATGGTAAAATTAATATTATATTTAATAATATATAATTACACGAATATTAAATTTCAATATAATAGATAATCATCTATTGAATAATATTAAATTTTTAATTAATATTAAGTATAACAGACTTTAAGTTTTAATTCTAACAACCTAAACAGGTCAAGGTCATAATCAAGCTGCCTCATCTGTTGAAAATGCTTTTAAAGCCCATGGCTATATTACAATAAAGCATGATTTTTTAGCAAAGAATAGTAAATTTCTTAATAATATAATTGTATATGGATATGAATTCTTAGCTAGTAAATTTTCATTCATTTATGGTTTTCTTTACAAGCTATCTGATACAAAATTAACCAATAAATTACTACAGTTTCCTTTTTATTTTAACAGCAAAAAGTTTTACAAAAAAATTAATGAAGTTCAGCCCGATTTAATTATTGCTAGCCACGCATTCAGCATTAATATATTAAAAAAATTCAAGAAACTTTATCCAAATGTTCCATATATATTGATAGTGACAGATTTTAAGGCTCATTCAACATATATAGATAATATTGTTGATGCTTATATTACTGGAAGTAACTATACAAAAAATCATTTAATTAAAGCTGGAATATCTTCCAATAAAATTTATCCTATTGGCATCCCTATAAACGAAAAATTTTATAAAGAAAAAACTTCTGCTCAAGAACTAAAAGATGATTATTTCAGTCTTTTATTAATGAGCGGAAGTCTTGGACTAGGAGCAATTTCACTAGTATTAAAACAATTATTGAAAAACAAAAATAAACTTAGAATAACCGTTGTCTGTGGAAAAAATGAGAACTTAAGAAAAAACTTAGTAAATTACTGTAACAATCATAATTTCTCAAATAAAAAACTTCATATTCTTGGATATACAACTGATATTTCTTACTTAATGGATTATTGTGATTTAATTATTTCAAAACCTGGAGGCTTGACAGTTACTGAATCTATTGTTAAAAATATCCCTTTAGTTATTCCATTTGCAATTCCTGGTCAAGAACAAGATAATGCTAATTTTCTTGTTGGTGAAGGTTACTCAATATCAGTACAGTCAACAAATGATATTAATAGTGTAGTTAATCACTATATCAACCATCCTGAAGAACTAATTCAAATAAAAAACAAGTTAAAAAATCTGTCTGAATCATATTCTATAGATAAAATAGTTGATATTGGAGAAAATTTATTAAACAAAAAAGACTGTAGGAATAATTATTAACATCCTACAGCCTATTATTTATTTCATATTACTTTTTTGAAAGATTTTCAAAAACTCTTCATTGTTTTTTGTTTTTGATAACATATTTATAAGATTTTCTGTTATGTCATCCACATTACCATCATTATACATATTTTTTCTTATGGCAAATGAAACTTCCATTTCTTCTTTGCTTAAAATTAAATCTTCTTTTCTTGTTCCTGATTTGTATATATC
>CAZPRO010000362.1:0-1596 GCA_964588775.1 uncultured Clostridium sp. | reverse complement strand
TTCTGGTCGTGCCCAGGGTTTTCTTCTTAATCTCATAGTTTTCACTCCATAATTTATTATTCATAATAATTATACATATAAAAGTGGCTTCACCATCCTTTTAGCCTTCTATTACAAAATTTCATTTTTTCAGACAAATAACTATTTATCTTTAATTATAATAAGAAGTCACTTTTTTATCCATACAAAAGGTTCCAAAACCTGCTTTTGGGTTCTTTTGCATAACTACAATTTTCACACCATGTTATTCTATCATACTTTGGCATCATAATGTTATAAAATTAAAATTAAGAATATGCTGTTTTATTTTTTTCTTCTACAAGTTTTTCATGATAGAAATAATTTACATATTTTATATCCATTTTTTTGCAATAATCATCTAACTCATCTGCTAACTGGCACCAATATGTCATATCTTTATTGATATAAATTTTTTCATATTCTTGTAATAAATTAGGATAATTTCTTCTAATATAATCAAGGATTTCCTTCTTGTATGAGCCTCTTAGATTTAAATTTTCAAACCAATATTCTCGTACAAAATTATGAGTAGAGTCGATTATTTCCTTGCATTCAGTAATATAAGGGAAAATAGGAGACATAAATAAAACAGTATATATTCCAGCATTATACAATGTTGTAATTGCCTTTAATCGTTCCTGTATTGAACTTGCTTTATCCATATCTTTCCGAAAGGATTCATTTTGTGTATTAATTGAAAAAGATACTTTTAAATGTGGAATTTTTTTAAGTAGATCCAAATCCCTAAGTATTAAACTTGACTTTGTTGATATTGTAATCTGACAATCAGCATCAATTAGTTGTTCCAGTATTTTTCTGGTTATCCTATATTTTTTTTCAAATTGATTATAGCAATCTGTTACAGATGAAATAAAAACAGATTTTCCATTGAGCTTTTTAATGTTAATGGGTTTATCACATTCTTTAACATCAATAAAATCCCCCCATTTTTCCTTATGTCCAGTAAATCTTTTCATAAAACTGGCATAGCAGTATCTGCACGCATGAGGACAACCTACATAAGGATTAATTACATAATCACTAGCAGGAAGACTTGATTTCGTTAAATAGTCTTTTGCTATAATTTTCTTTTCAATAACTTCCACTAACGGATAACACCTCCAATATAATCTCATCCCAATTATATCAAATGTACTTATCTCAAACCAACACCTAAAAGAGGCAATAATGTCATTGTGTAGTTGGCAAAAATGCAGCTGTCATATTAAACTTTTAATGTGACAGCTACATTTTTATAATAGTATGCAATTATTATAAAATAATAAGATTATATTCTGCATGAACAAAATTCATAGAAATATCTCATTAATTATTCCTTAATACTATATTTATCTAGTATTTCTTCAAATTTAGAATTATATTGCTCTAAATAATTTTGAAAATTAATATTCTTTTCTTCTATAGATTTTGAAAGTTCAAATAAGAATTGTGGAATTTTACTGCTTTCTATACATCCGCATACTTTTCCTAATCTGCTGTTATCACATTCAAAGGATCCGTTTATATGAAGTTCAAATGCTTCTTTAAGCTCCCCATTAATTCTTTTTCTTGTTC
>CAZPRO010000361.1:0-1600 GCA_964588775.1 uncultured Clostridium sp. | reverse complement strand
AAAAGTAAAAAGTAATCATTTGTTTTCAACTTTACCGACTTCTTATACAATACCGACGGCAACTGTTCTCTTCATATCTCTAACAGCGAATCTACCTAAAGCTGGATATTCTTCGAATTTTTCAACGACCATTGGTTTAGTTGGAACTAATTTAGCTAATATACATTCTCCTTTACGAGCTTCATGTGGATGTTCAGCTTCAACTTTGAATGTTCTTGGATTAAGTTTGGCTTCGAAATCTTCGAATTTACAAGCAATATGGCTAGTACCACAATCTATAACTGGTGTATAACCTGGGTTGATTGTCTTTGGATGGTTCATGATAATAACTGAGGCTTTGAAGTAACTGCAACCCTTTGGTGGATCATTCTTAACATCACCAACAACGTAACCTGGTTTAAGATCAGATACAGCAATGTTTCTAACATTGAAACCAACATTATCTCCTGGACCGGCCTTTGGAAGAGATTAGTGGTGCATTTCAACTGATTTAACATCAGATGTTAATTTAGTTGGAGCAAAGATAACTGTCATATTTGGAACTAATTCACCAGATTCGACACGACCAGCTGGAACTGTACCAACACCAGAGATCTTATATATATCTTAGATTGGAAGTCTTAATGGTTTATCTGTTGGTCTCTTTGGAGATTTAAGTTAATCAATAGCTTCAATAAGGCATGGACCTTTATACCATTCCATATTAGTAGAGTGATCCATAATGTTATCACCCATCCATCCAGAAACTGGGATATAGTTGAAGTCTAAGGCATGTTTATAACCAATAGCACCTAAGATCTTTTACATTTCAGATTTGATTTCATTGTATCTGGCTTAGTTATATTAGATAGCATCCATCTTGTTGATAGCAATGATGATTGTCTTGATACCTAATGTGTTAGCAAGTGTAGCATGTTCTCTTGTTTAACCTTCAGCAGAAATACCAGCTTCAAATTCACCTTTACCAGAAGCGATAACTAAGATAGCGACATCTGCTTATGATGTACCTGTAATCATATTCTTGATGAAATCTCTGTGACCTGGAGCATCGATGATTGTAACTATGTATTTGTTTGTTTCGAATTTCCATAAGGCAATGTTAATGGTAATACCTCTTTCTCTTTCAGCCTTTAAGTTATCTAAGACCCAAGCGTACTTGAATGAACCTTTACCAATATCAGCTGATTCTTTTTCATATTTTTCCATTGTTTATTTATCAATACCACCACATTTATAAATTAAATGTCCTGTTAATGTTGATTTACCATTATCGACGTGACCAATAACAACTAAGTTTATATGTTTCTTTTCCTTACCCATTTAAATAGAAACAAGAACTTTGATAAAATTAATTGAAGAAAAGAAATTGAAGCGAAGTAGACAGGAAATTAAATTATGGATATTAAATAAATTTAAAGAATAAATTAGTATAATATTAAATAATAAAGTAATAAAATTATAATTGATTTTAAATTTGATACATTTATTTTAAGATTTCAATAAAATTAAAAAAGCATTAAAAATGATAAAATGTCACTTTGTGAGTTCTTTTTAATATGCTTCTTGTTTTATTGTTATAAACTCGTCTTCTGTTATTTTT
>CAZPRO010000360.1:0-1615 GCA_964588775.1 uncultured Clostridium sp. | reverse complement strand
AGAAGTCACATCAGCTGAATTGCTTTCATTAGTATTATTAGAAGTATTATGTGAGTTATTGGTATTAGATGTATCAGATGAAAGCGTACTTTCACCAGTAGCATAATTAATTTGTATTCCAGGCTGATTATTATATGCAAAAATATTAAAACATATTCCAGCACCTTTGTCTTCAACCGATTTTCCTTCCATAAGAACTCCTTTTGCTACAAGATTATTTCCATCATAAATTGGAGTTACTCTATATAATACATGATTTCCAGTTTCTTTTATGTAATCTGCCACCATATTTTCAAAGGGAAGCATTCCTTCTATGTTAAGATATCTTGTTCCAGTTATAAGATTTTTTTCATTGGCATTTTCAGCAGTAAGCTGATAGCCGATAAGATGACATCTGTTGTAAAGATATTTGCCATCTACATTATCATATTTTACAGTCTGCCATCCAGAAGGTCTTATCATTCCTATAGAACCACGTTCTTTTGTAGGCATAAGATCTTGTCCGATATTGGCATAAGCAACACCGCATCGACCAAGGGTGTCCAAATCACTATAGGTTTCAAAAGAACCAGTTGTGTAATCAGATTCCTTAAAGAATGGCTGATTATCATTAATTGTTATATAAGGATTATCTGAAAAATCTGGAATAGTATCAATAGACGCAGTAGATGAATTGTTTTCTGAATTTAATTTTGAGTTTAAGTTTTTTACAAAATTTTTGGTAGTACTGTTGCTGCATCCAACTAATGTAAGTACACATATAATAAGTATAATGCAGTTTAAAATTTTAAATTTTTTCACAAGTATACACATCCTCACTAATTTTATTATGGGAACTTCCTTTAAAATCGGTTGTGCTTATAAGTTTAAAGCAGTTGGATTTTAAATTTATATCAAGTTTTGTATCTGAAGGATAGCTTCGGTTCCATTTGTAAACAATAATTTTTTCTATTTTATTTATATATTCTGTTAATTTGTTATTTTCAACAAAGCAATAATCTTTAATACCTGCAATATTTAAGAAATTATCATTAACTATTATATTATGTGCAGTTTCATTAGAAAACTGGTTAAAGGAATAATTATTCATATACAGATTAGAATTTGATGTTATATCTATTATATGTGTACGTAATAATTTATCCATACTAAGTCTTCGATTATTAAACATCATTCCATTAGCATTATCTATGCATAAAATTATTATCAAGATGAACACTTCCTTCAAATTAATATACATTAATGATAACATAATTTAAAAAGATATTCATTAGGACTTAAAGAACTGCCGTGTACCAGACCGGTATGAACAGTGGTGTGAGAGGACGGAAAACAAAATAATTGTTTTCCTCACTACTCGATTATAAAAATCTTATTAATAATAAATTGTAAGAATAATTTGTATAAAACCAAAAAGATAGTAAAAATGAAGAAAGGGTGATATAATATAGTTAGTTAGTCACTAGATAGTGACTCGGTGTTATGTATATTTATAAAGGGAGATGTAGTGTATGGAAAATAACACAAAGGAATTAGGAAAAATAAAAGATACAAATTTCAGTATAATAAGTAATAACTGTATTGGAGGTTTTATATACAAGTATTTTAATATTGA
>CAZPRO010000359.1:0-1623 GCA_964588775.1 uncultured Clostridium sp. | reverse complement strand
ATTTTACAGGCAAAATTTTTCTACAACATGTTCTGCACATTTTATGCCGTCAACAGCTGCTGATATGATTCCACCTGCAAATCCAGCACCTTCTCCGCAAGGATACACCCCCTCCACATTAACACTTTCTAATAATTCATTTCTATGTATTCTTACTGGTGCTGATGTTCTTGTTTCAATTCCTGTAAGTACTGCATCAGGTCTTCCATATCCCTTTATTTTCTTATCAAAATCTTCTATTCCTTCCTTTAATGCTTCTACAACATAATACGGAAGACATTCCTTTAATTCTTTAAAAACATATCCTCTTGTATAGCTTGGAATAACCTCTCCAAGGTCCGTTGATATTTTATCTGCCATAAAATCTCCAAGGAGCTGCACTGGAGCTTTGTAATCACCTCCACCAAGCTTAAAGGCAAGACTCTCATAATGCCTTTGAAATTCCATTCCTTTAAGTGGTGATTCCCCTTCAAAATCATCTGGAGACACTGTTACAACCAACGCAGAATTAGCATTTTCCAAATCTCTTGCGTGATAACTCATTCCATTAGAAACCAGCCTTCCTTCTTCTGATGCAGCTGCAACCACAACACCACCTGGACACATACAAAATGAGTATACACCCCTCTTTAACTTTTCACTCTGATACACAAGTTTATAATCTGCTGCTCCAAGTCTTGGATGATTATGATGCTCACCATACTGACTTATGTTTATCATTTCCTGTGGATGTTCTATTCTTACTCCAATGGCAAAAGCCTTTGCTTCCATGGAAACACCACATTCATTAAGCATGGTGTACGTGTCTCTTGAACTATGACCTATGGCTAAAATGACAGCTTCACACAAAAGCTCTTTACCATTAACTATTAAACTTTTTATTTTTCCATTATAACAATTGATTTTTTCCAACTTTGAATTAAATCTTACTTCTCCACCAAGACTTATTATTTCTTTCCTTATATTTTTTACAACACCCTTTAATAAATCAGTTCCTACATGTGCCTTTGCCATATATCTGATTTCTTCTGGTGCACCTGCTTTAATAAATTCATCTAAAACAAAAGCACATCTTGGATCCTTTATTCTAGTTGTAAGTTTTCCATCAGAAAATGCTCCAGCTCCTCCTTCACCAAACTGAACATTAGATTCCAGATTGAGCTTTCCTGTTTCCCAAAATTTCTTTACAGTATCTGTTCTACTGTCAACATCTTCTCCTCTTTCTATTATTATAGGATTATATCCATTTCTGGCAAGAACAAGTCCTGCGAGGATTCCTGCTGGTCCGAATCCAACCACCACAGGTCTGTTTTTAAGCTTTATGTGTCCCTGTACTAATTGTTTTAATTTTTTTTCATCCTCTATCTTTATGTCCTTATCATGAATTTTTGCAATAATCTTATTTTCATTTTTACAATAAGCATCAACACAATATTTGAATTTAATGTCATTCTTTTTTCTGGCATCAATACTTTCCCTAATAATATCAATGTTCTCCAAATTATCTGGTGAAATTTTTAATTTTTTTGCTGCCTTATTTTTTAACTGTTTTATATCTTCATCTAAATTTAAATTTAAATTATTTATTCTAATTGCCATAATTAATTATCCTTTCAACTTTGA
>CAZPRO010000358.1:0-1631 GCA_964588775.1 uncultured Clostridium sp. | reverse complement strand
TTTGAAGGAGCTGCAAAAGAAATTGCTAAATATAGTGCACTTCCAGCTGTCTGTGGAAGAGTATGTCCGCAAGAAAAACAATGTGAAGGAAAATGTGTACTTGGAATTAAAGGGGAAGCAGTTTCAATTGGTAAGCTTGAAAGATTTGTTGCTGACTGGGCTACAGAAAACAATGTTGATTTAAGTGAAACAGCTCCAAAGAATGGCAGGAAGGTTGCTGTTATAGGTTCAGGTCCATCTGGATTAACTTGTGCTGGAGATTTAGCTAAGAAAGGTTATGATGTAACAATATTCGAAGCACTTCATAAAGCAGGCGGAGTTTTAGAATATGGAATTCCAGAATTCAGACTTCCAAAAGAAAAAGTTGTTGCAAAACAGGTTGAAAATATTAAAAAGCTTGGTGTTAAAATAGAAACTAATGTTATTATTGGAAGAACTATAACAGTTGATGAATTGTTTGAAGATGAAGGCTTTGAAGCAGTATTTATTGGTTCAGGTGCTGGTCTTCCAAGATTTATGGGTATTCCAGGTGAAAATGCAAATGGAGTATTTTCAGCAAATGAATTCTTAACAAGAGTTAATTTAATGAAAGCTGCTAATGATGAATATGCAACTCCAGTTAAAGCTGGTAAGAAGGTTGCCGTTGTTGGTGGTGGTAATGTTGCTATGGATGCTGTAAGAACTGCTGTAAGACTTGGCGGAGAAGGTCATATAGTTTATAGAAGAGGTGAAGCAGAACTTCCAGCAAGAGCTGAAGAAGTACATCATGCTAAGGAAGAAGGCGTTATCTTTGATACATTAACAAATCCAAAAGAAATCCTTGTTGATGAAGAGGGATGGGTTAAAGGAATGAAATGTATTAAGATGGAACTTGGTGAACCTGATGCATCAGGAAGAAGAAGTCCGGTTGAAATTCCTGGTTCAGAATTTGTAATGGATGTTGATACTGTTATTATGTCACTTGGTACTTCACCAAATCCATTGATTTCATCAACAACAGAAGGTCTTGAAATTAATAAAAGAAGATGTATTGTTGCTGAAGAAGAAACAGGTAAAACAAGTAAAGATGGGGTTTATGCAGGAGGAGATGCAGTAACAGGAGCAGCTACTGTAATTTTAGCTATGGGGGCTGGCAAAAAAGCTGCTGCAGCAATTGATGAATATTTAAGTAAATAATTAGATTATAATTTTTAAGTTAGAGTTAATAGTTAAGAAGTAAAAAATCATAATTTGTAGGTTAGTGGTAAATCACCGAAAAGAAAAGACATGCAACTAAAATTTAAATTTCATTGCATGTCTTTTCTTTTCTAGTTTTACCCTATAACCAAATTCAGCATATCCATATATATTAACAAACGAACTTTATCTCCAATGTATAATGGATTGGTAAAGAATCTTGATGGAGAAAACGTAAAAAACATGAACTGGCTATTAATTCACAGGTGCATAAAATTTACACATTGAAACATCCAGCTTAAATCTGTCCCGAAATATACTTGTCTATTCTGAGTTTTATAACATAATTCAGATAATTAATATATTTATTTTTTATGAAAATTATTAATTATTGCCATATCAGAATGGAGCAAGTATTGAAGGGATAGCTTTAAGCGCTGATGTTTCATGTGCAA
>CAZPRO010000357.1:0-1638 GCA_964588775.1 uncultured Clostridium sp. | reverse complement strand
TAAAGGAAACTACAGTAGGAAATGAATTGAAATTTTCTTTTAACAATACAACAGGACAGGATGTTACAGCAGTAATTTTAAGAGATAAAAATGGAAATGAAATTGATACAATACAGGGAAATAATCAATTTAGTGTTTCCGTTAATGAAAAAGATATGATTATATCTTTTGTGCTTAGTGATTCAGAGAAGGTTAAGATTATATACTAAGGATAAAACGAATATTTAAAATACTGTTTTGTTAAAATATAGGGGGAACTGACATGAAGAAAGTATTGAATTATACAGCTGTTTTTATAGGAACTGTTTTAATATGTGTGGCAGCCTTATATATTACAGCCATAATTCCTAAGGATGCAGTAAAGAAAAATTCCATAGAAAGTGCTGAAATTGTAGTAAGCCATGAAAATTCTGTATACTGGCTTAATCAAAAGAACATTTATACAGCAATAGATAATTATGCAGATTCAATACTTCTTAATATAGCTTATAATCTGGATAATGAAAAACCCCTGTCTTCAGCATTGGAAGCTGAGTATTATGAAGGAAAATATGAAGGAAAAAATGAAAAAACAATAGAATCCTACAAAAATACTGTGGTAAATGATTTAAAGCCTAATAAGCCATACAGCAGGTACTGGCATGGCAGCATTATATTTTTAAAACCTCTTCTCATATTTATGAACTTAAATGAGATTCATATTTTTAATGGAATTTGTATTTTTGTATTAATTATGGTGCTTGAATTCCTTCTGATAAGGAAGAAAAAAATAATATTAGGAATAAGTCTTTTAACAGGATTTTTTGTAAATTCAATATGGGTGGTGCCTTTTTGTCTTGAATATACCCCTGTATTTATAATTATGCTTATAGCTTCTATTGTGGTTCTTATGGTTAGAGAAGAATATTATGGATATGTTTTCTTTACAGCAGGACTTTTAACCTGTTTCTTTGACTTTTTAACTACAGAAACAATAACTTTCACAATACCAGCACTAATAGCAGTATCTATGGCTTATGAAAATGAAAGGTTTAAAAATTTCAAGGATGGTTTAATCTATATAGTAAAAACAGGACTTTTGTGGGTTTCTGCCTATGGCTTTATGTGGATAACAAAGTGGACTCTTGCTTCAATAGTCCTTGGAAGAAGTGTTTTTGAAGAAGCAGTTGAAAAGGCTGCTGTAAGGGTAGGAACAGAAGGAATAAACACACAGGTTCAGAATGCCTTAGATAATAATAGATTTTTTGGTAATTTAATTTCTTTAATACCCATAAATAAAACTACAACATATGGTGAGGCTCTGCTGTTACTTGGAATTATTGGCTTTCTTAGTTTCTCTTTAATATATTTGTATGGAAGGAAAATTAAGGATTATTCATGTTTTAAGGTTATTGGTCTTTTAATTCTTATTCCATATATAAGATATTTTTTTTTGAATAACCATTCTACTCTTCATGCAGGCTTTACCTTTAGAGCACAGATAATAACCATATCAGCAGGTGTGTATATGATTTTAAAAAAGATTGATGATTCATTGATTAGAAAAGATTTAAAAAAATTGAAAAGGGGATAGATATAAATGAATAGAAAAATTAAATTGTTAGCTTTGATTTTAGTATTTAATCTGCTGGCTTTTAT
>CAZPRO010000356.1:0-1642 GCA_964588775.1 uncultured Clostridium sp. | reverse complement strand
ACCACATATCGTGCTGGCATACCAGAAGGAATACCAGCAAGAGCCTTTTATAAGCAGTTGGGTTTTGTAGAAGGAAAATTAACTGAAGAATTTGGAAGTCCAGTTCAAGAATTTATTTTAAGACGATAAATTCAAATTTGTAGAGTTGCTCATTTATAGCTGGAAATTTAATAGTAAATAGTAATATTGAGTTATTCATAACTAAGAATAGATTTGCAATATTTTTTATTTAAAGTACTACATAATGCAGAAGGTATGTAGTACTTTAAAAGATGAATAATGATATATTAACAATTATGATAAATACAAACTTTAGAAGAAAAGGGCTGGCTACTAGATTTCTGAAAGAAGTAGTATTGTTCAAGGAAAAGACTAGAATTATATATTTGTACTAGAAGTGTTAGCAATATTGCTTTATATGAAAAAGCTGCTTATAAACAATATAAAATTATAAAAGGGGACTCAGAACTGGAATTTGTTTATCTGGAGAAGATATTGTAAGAAGGTTTGATTTGATAAGTTATAATTTCATTACAAATGTTGGTTTAGATGTAATAAAGAATAAATAGTGTAATATTAGCATATTATGTTACAATTTATACATTAAATAGATAATAATTGAGAGGAATGTGATTATGAGTACTAATTTTTGGGATAAGCAAGCAAAAAAATATGATAAAAGTACTAATAAAGTATTTGGAGAAGCAAATAAAAGAATAGTAAGGAATACAAAGAAATATTGTGATTTGAATATGCAAATGCTTGATATAGGGTGTGGAACGGGTTTGTTAACTTTGCCCATGTCAAAATATGTGAAACACATAGATGCAATTGACTTTTCAGAAAAAATGTTACTAGAAGCAAAAAATAATTCCCAACAGATGAAAGTAAATAATATTGAATGGATAAATAATTGTATAGAACAGGTAGATTTAAATAATAATTATAATATTATTACAGCTTTTAATGTATTACTTTATGTAGATGATATAGAGAAATTTTTAAAAGATGTATACAATAGAATGGATGACAATGGATATTTCATTTCTGTAACGGACTGTTACAATGAGAAGAAAAGCATATTGAATCCTATGACAAGAATATTGATTAGGCTTGGTGTGATTCCTAAAATGCACTTTTTTTCAGTTAATGAATTGACAAGCATAATTAAAAGAGCAGGATTTTCAATAATTGAGGAAGAAAATGTACATTATTCACAAGTAAATTATTATGTTGTAGCAAAAAAGATTTTATAGTGAAAATGAAAGCTGATGGTAAAATATGGATAAATTCAAATTTGTAGATTGTATAAGATTTAGTAAGTGAATAAATTTTTTATATGCTATGTATAAAAGATGAGGGTACTATAAGTAGAAGAGAAGTTCAGAAACCTTTGACTAAAGAAGAATACTATGACTTATTAGAAATAGGTAAAATTAATATTGCAGACATAATCTATAAGAAATATTATGTGATTCCAGTAGAAGGTTATGAATTAACTGTTGGTACTGTAGATCATGGAAAAGATACATCTTTTTCATATGGAGAAATAGAATTTATGTCAGAAGAAGAAGCTGGAAAATTTATTGCCTCTGAATGGTTTGGAAAAGATGTAACAAATGATTTAAGTTATAAAATGAAA
>CAZPRO010000355.1:0-1673 GCA_964588775.1 uncultured Clostridium sp. | reverse complement strand
GTTTGTAAAAGAAGAGTGTAACAGAATGAAGCTTATTTAAGTTTGTTTGGTGAAAAAGTAAAATTTAATACCATTAGAAAGTGAGAAAACATGAAAATAGACAGGCTACTTGGAATTTTAAATATATTAACAGAGAGAAAGCGTATTACAGCAGATGAACTTGCAGAAAGATTTGAAGTGTCAAAGCGTACAATTTTCAGAGATATAGACACATTAAATCAGTCTGGAATACCTGTAACTTCATATTCAGGATCAGGGGGAGGAATATCTCTTGTTGAAGGATATAAATATGATAAAAGCATCTTTTCTAAAAATGATATAAAAAATATGTTTACAGCTCTTAAAGCTCTTATGAGCATTAATAAGAATGAAGACATTATTAATTTGATGGCAAAAGTAGTGCCACAAGAAGATAATATTTTTTCTGAGAGTGATTATTTGTTTGACCTTTCATCATGGTTTAAAGATAGTCTTACCATGAAAAAAATTAATGATATACATAAGGCTTTAGAAGATCATAAATGTATTAAACTACAGTATATTTCTAAAACTTCAAGAAAAATAAGGATAATTCATCCATATAAAATAGTGTTCAAACAGTCATACTGGTATGTATATGGCTTTTGTGAAGATGCAGATGATTTTCGCATTTTTAAAATAAACAGAATTGTTTCTTATAAAGTTTTAGATAGAACTTTTGAACTTGGATTAAGTGGAAATATAGATTTTAAAGATGATTTAGGCAGTGAATTATATAATGAGAAAAATTTATATACTGTTATTTTAGAATATAACAGGTGTGATGAATTTTTTCTTACAAACAAAGTTGATGCAGAGTTTTTTTGTAGAAAAGAAAATGAAGAAAAGGGAAAGATAATTTTTAAAGTCAGCGATTTAGACTGGACTGTAGATATGGTAATGTCTATGATGGATAAGATTAGAGTTATAGAACCATTAGAATTAAAAGAAAAAGTAAAATTAAAAATAAATAAAATGGCGGAGATTTATAAAGATGACATATAGGTGTCATCTTTCACTTTATATAATAATATTAAAGAAAGGATGTGTTAATAATGAAAGAAATACTTACATTTATTTTTGATGGATATGCTGACTGGGAGAGTGCTCATGTTTGTTCTCAGATTAATAAGGAAGCTGATTATGTTGTTAAAACTATAAGTTTTGATAAAGAACCTAAGGTATCAATGGGAGGTTTTAGAGTTATTCCTGATTATTCTATAGATGATTATCCTAAGGAATTTGAAGCACTTCTACTGATTGGTGGAGATGCATGGATGGAAAGAAAAAATGATAAGGTTAAAGATTTAGTGGACTATGCAGTTGAACATAATATTCCTGTTGGTGCAATTTGTGGAGCTACATTCTTTATTGGTGAAAATGGTTATGTTAATAATAAAAAGCATACAAGTAATGATTTAGGCTTTTTAAAGCAAGTGTGTCCTAATTATAAAGGGGAAAAGAATTATATTAATGAAAAGGCAGTATATGATGAAAATGTTATTACTGCCAGCGGGATTGGGGAAATTGAATTTGCAAGAGAAGTTATGAAGTGTCTGAAGGTTAAGCCTGATGAGAAAATTGATGCATGGTATAATTTTCAAAAGAATGGCATTTTTGAAATAAGTTACTTTGATGAGTAAGGTGGATAAATG
>CAZPRO010000354.1:0-1752 GCA_964588775.1 uncultured Clostridium sp. | reverse complement strand
ATTATATAGCAGGAATTCCTTATGATATTATACATGGAACAGGAAATTATTTTCTTATGCTTTTTTTGGGAGAAAAAATATACAAAATAATTAATTATTTAAATAATCAATATTTTTAAAATTAGCAATTTAATATTACAATAAACAAAATTATCCACAGATTTTAATTTTTTTACCAAAATTTATTTAAATCTGTGGATAATTTTGTTTTATATTAACTTTTACTTATCTGTAAAGATGGTCTAAAAAGGTATTTATTTCATCAGAATTTAGAAATGAATCTCCAATATTTCCGTGAGCACCATATAATTCTGTATTTCTATGAAAATCAGATCCGGCAGTATAAATAATATTATGAGATAAAGCATAATTTATAAAAAAGTCAGTATCAGCACTGCTGTTGCTGAAATATTTAGCTTCAATTCCGTCAAAACCTAAAGAAGCAATATCTTTAAAATGCTGCCTTGGAAGAAGAACTGGATGGGCAAGTATTACTATAGCACCAAAATATTTAAGGAGTGCAATTCCTTTTTCTACACTTATGTGTTCACGCCTGTAGGAAATATTCAATTTATCATTTATGAATTGGTTAAAGGATTTGAGATTATGAGTTTTTATAAACCTTAAAGCTTCACACAAATTATGTTCCAAATTTTCAGAAGGAAAGTATCCCAGAACATGAACTCTTATATCATAGAATCTTGTAGAAACTTCAACACCAGGAATAACTTTTATTCCTATGTTATTGCCTTCTTTAATGGCTTCCCATATGCCATTAATACAGTTATGGTCAGTTAGTGAAATTATATCAACATTTTGTGTTTTAGCCTTTTTTACTATCTGATAGGGGCGAAGTGCACCATCAGATGCAGTTGAATGAATATGAAAATCACCTTTTTTGTATATAAAAAATCACTTCTTACAATTAATACAAAATATTATATGGATAATATGGTAAAAAATGTTCATGTAAAAATACATTAATAATGCAATTGGAATATATAAAATTGTCCTTATTTAAAGCTGAAAATATAGAATAAATGTATATTAAAAGGAAATAGTATAGTAAAATACATAAATTGTATAGGATTTTTAAGTTATATTAAAATAATTAACTATAATCAAGCGAGAACTATGTCGAAAAGTAACAATGAATAACATATTTGTGTTACCATGAGTACAACGGTGTTTGCAATAATTTCAAAAAAAGAATATATAAGAGAAAATAAAAGAAAATTAATGTTTAGACACCAAATAAGAATTAGAAAAGGAGAAAAACTAATGAAGAAATTATCAATGCTAAAGAGTATAACGGCTGGGGCTTTATTTGCATGGGCAGCAACTACTTTAGCTCCATTAGGAGTATCGGCACAGTGGAAGGAGAATACTGATAATACGTGGAGTTACAAAGAAGGAATTAAAAAGGTTATTGGATGGAAGAAAGTAGACGGAAAGTGGTATTACTTTAATAATTTTGGAAAAATGCAGACAGGATATATACAAATTAATGGCAGATGGTATTACTTTGATAAGAATGGATGCTGGATTCCTAATGGAAATCAAAACAATGGCAGTAATAGTACAACTGATAAGGTAGAAGATAGTATAAATAAAGATGAAGAAGTTCAAAAACCTGATAATAATACAGGAAATGGTAATAACAACTCAAACAATGTAGATAAGAATGAATCTGAAGTAAATGATAACATACCATCAGATGATAAAAATGAATCAAATGGTGCAGAAGATTCA
>CAZPRO010000353.1:0-1753 GCA_964588775.1 uncultured Clostridium sp. | reverse complement strand
GCATCATCTTCTATATGAATTCTTTCAATTCCTATTCTTCTAACTTCTCCGCTTTCAAGTTCAATATCAACATATCCATCTCTGCATAGTGGAAGTTCATCTTGAGTTATTTGATAGTTTCTTGGACAGTCTGGGTAAAAATAGTTTTTTCTATCCATTCTTCCTATTTTAGTTATATTGCAGTTTAAAGCAAGACCTGCTTTAATGCCTAATTCTACAACATGTTTATTTAATTGTGGAAGTGCACCTGGAAGACCTAAACATACGGGACAAACATGAGTATTTGCTTTTCCTCCAAATTCAGTTGTGCAGCCACAATACATTTTAGTTTTAGTTAATAATTCTACGTGTGTTTCAAGTCCAATGACTGATTCAAATTCCATTACTTTCACTCCTTCTTCCTATAAATTTGGATACATTTCATGCCATTTAGTTGATTGTTCATAGCTATAAGCTAAATTAAACAATGTATCTTCTTTAAAATAGTTACCCATAATCTGCATACCTACTGGAAGACCCTTTGAAAGTCCACATGGAAGTGATATGGCTGGAATACCTGCAATATTAACAGGAACAGTATAAATATCACCTAAATACATTTCTAATGCATTAGCAGTTTTTTCACCTATTTTATAAGCTGGAGTTGGTGCTGTTGGTGAAATAATAGCATCAAAATCTTTAAATATGTTATCAAAATCCTCTTTAATAAGATTTCTTACTTTTAATGCTTTTTTATAATATGCATCATAATATCCTGCTGATAATGCATATGTGCCAAGCATAATTCTCTTTTTAACTTCCTTTCCAAATCCTTCACTTCTTGATTTGAAATAAAGATCTGTAGCATCTTCAACTGAAACTGCTCTATGTCCAAATCTTACACCATCAAATCTTGCAAGATTTGATGATGCCTCAGCACATGCCACTAAATAATAAGCTGATATAGCATAATCTGCAAGAGGAAGCGAAACTTCCTTAACTACTGCACCATTAGTTTCAAATACCTTTAAAGCATCGTATACAGCATTTTTTACCTCTTCATCTAAGCCTTCCTTAAAAAATTCAGAAGGCACAGCTATTTTTTTGCCCTTCACATCTTCTTTTAGGGAATCCATATAATTTGGAACAATAATATCTGCAGTAGTTGAATCCTTACAATCTATTCCTGCAATTACCTGAGTAAGCATTGCACAATCCCTGACATCTCTTCCTAATGTGCCCACCTGATCAAGGGTTGAACCATACGCAACTACTCCACTTCTTGATACTCTTCCATATGTAGGCTTAAGACCTACAATACCACAAAATGATGCTGGCTGTCTTACAGATCCACCTGTATCAGTACCCAAAGCTATAGGGATTTCTTTTGAAGCTACTGCTGCCGCAGAACCACCTGATGATCCTCCTGGTACTCTTTCTAAATCCCATGGATTTTTAGTTATTTTAAATGCTGAATTTTCAGTGGAAGAACCCATTGCAAATTCATCCATATTTAATTTACCAATAATTACTCCATCAGCATTTTTAACTTTTTCTGAAACTGTTGCATCATAAGGAGCAACATAACCTTCTAATATTTTTGACGCACAGGTATTCTGCATTCCTTTAACACTTATATTATCCTTTAAACCTAAAGGAACTCCACCTAAAATTCCTAATTCTTCGCCTCTTGCAATTTTTTCATCTAATGTTTTTGCACTTTCTAATGATTCTTCTTTAGCAACATATAAAAATGCATCTACTTTAGAATCAA
>CAZPRO010000352.1:0-1780 GCA_964588775.1 uncultured Clostridium sp. | reverse complement strand
GTAAAGAATCTTGATGGAGAAAACGCAAAAAACATGAACTGGCTATTAATTCACAGGTGCATAAAATTTACACATTGAAACATCCAGCTTAAATCTGTCCCGAAATATACTTGTCTATTCTGAGTTTTATAACATAATTTTGATAATTAATATATTTATTTTTTATGAAAATTATTAATTATTGCCATATCAGAATGGAGCAAGTATTGAAGGGATAGCTTTAAGTGCTGATGTTTCATGTGCAAATTTTTTAATCCTGTGAATTAAGTAGCCTGTTCATGTTTTTTTGCTGTTTTGTCCATCAAGATTCACGACAAATTATGATTTATAGGTCAGTTATAAATCATAAATAGATTAATGGGACAGCTCCTATTTAACAAATTACCTGATTCTCTCAATCTCTTACTTTATTGCATAATCCATTTTTCTCTATATAATCTTATTAAAAATATTACTCCCCTAAATATGAGTTCTGCACACATGGCAATCCATACTCCTTTTAATCCCATAGTTTTAGCAAAAAAATATGCAAGAGGAAGTCTTACAAGCCATAAACTGCAAAAGTTCATTATACTTGGAATTAAAGTATCGCCTGCACCTCTTAATGCACCAGATGCAACAATGGAGGCTGCATACATGGGTTCAGCAAAGGCTTCTATTTTTAAAATTTCAGTTCCCAGCTTACGTACATCAGGGTCTGGAGTAAGAATAGAAATCATAAAAGGTGCTGCCAGAAACATAATAATTCCTGTACAGGTCATAACAAACATGCCTATTGCTACAGTGACTCTTGCAAAATGCCTTACCAGTTCTTTTCTTTTAGCACCTACGCTCTGTCCGACAAGGGTTGTTGCCCCATCAGCAATTCCATATCCTGGCATATAGCATATACTTTCTGCTGTTACTGCAAAGGTATTAGCAGCTATTGCTATTGTACCAAGAGGTGCCACTATTTTTGTTGCTGCAATCATTGCCCCACATACAACAGTATGTTCAAAAGCCACTGGCAGTGCAATTTTTGCTGCCCTCTTCTGGCAGGATAATGTAAGCTTGAAACTATCCTTTATTGATATACGTAATTCCTTACTTCTGACACATAAAAAGTACATCATAAGACATGCAATAATAACCTCTGATAAAGCTGTACCAAGAGCAGCTCCCGCAGTCCCCATGCCCATTCCTGGAATACAGACATTTCTAGAAAAAATTTTAAAATTGTGATTAGGAAATATTAAAATTCCATTTAAAATCACATCAAGGAAACACATAAGAGCATTTAATATACTAGGTACCTTCATGTTTCCACTACATTGCAGCATACTTCCTGCAAGACAGTTTAATGCAACAAAAGGCAGTGAACATGTATAAATGAGAAAATATACAGATGCATTGTGCCTAAGTACCTGCTCTCCACCAAGCCATTCTGGCAGAAAGCTGCTAATTGATATTCCTATGACTGCTATTACTACTGAAATAGCAGCTATACTAACTATAGACTGCCTTAATACTGATTTTGCTTCATCATATTTCCCAGCTCCTATATGCTGGGCAACTTGAACTGAATACCCTGCTGTACCTGACATACATAAGCTTCCAAAAAGCCATATGGTGGTAGATATAAGCCCAATAGAAGCTGATTGCTCTGCTCCTAAATTTCCTACCATTGAAGTATCTATATACTGCATGATTATGGAAGTAATCTGTGCCATTATAGATGGTATGCTGAGTTTTGCCACAAGTTCCAGCTGCTGCTTTGATGATATTGGTTTCCCCATTCTTA
>CAZPRO010000351.1:0-1783 GCA_964588775.1 uncultured Clostridium sp. | reverse complement strand
TCGACCGAAAAATAAAAAAATACAATTTTACAATAACGAAAATTGGAAAAAGTTAGCAGCTATAAATATTCTACTTTTAAAAGCTAAAATAGATGATGATATAAATGATGAATTATCAAAAAAAGCCAAAGTAGCTAATTTTATGTTTCATTCATTAATTACAAAAGCAACTAAAGATTTTCCTATACTTGCAGAGATAATTGAAAGTGGATATAAAAAAATGTTTGCATTGGAAACTCAAAAAAAGGATATACTTGAAATTTGCGATGTTTTTGCTGACTTAATGATTAGTCTTGTAAAGGAAGCCTTTGGAATAGATGATGAAAAAGAAATACTTATTAGAACATTATCAAGATGGCTATATTTTATTGACCAACTTGATGATTACGATGATGATATAAAAGATAATAAATATAATCCCCTTGTGATAAGTGGTGTTAGTAAGGCTGAATACATTAACAGCTATCACAAAGAATTAATGTCATATTTTCACAATATCACAAGAGATTATAAAACAATAAAAAATAAACTAAATACACATTACATAGAGGATAGAATTATACATTCAATTGTAAATGAATCTATACCTAATATAACTGTATTAGTAATGACAAATAGAGAATTACCTAATATTCTTCATAAAAAAAAGACATTAGAGTGGGGAGAATAATTTTATGGATAAAATAACCATTCGGTATCAAATTAAAGATTTTACACCTAACGATGCATTTATTCAAGCATCAAAAATATTTCAAATTGCTGTTGATAAGCATTGTAAATTAATTGAGAATGAAATTAATTTTACAAATGTGCCAGTTAAGATAGGAAAAATTTTTTTTAATAAATTTAATGATTATAGAAAAAATGTAACAATAAACGAGGATATTGCATGCGTAGATAAATATATAATTCCTATGGATATTAAGTGGGTGAACTTTATTTGTTCGAATAACATTGGATATTCAGTTGTTGATATATTGTTTGAAGAAACTAAGCTTAACGAAATCGAATATTATTGTAGAAAAATATTAAAAAGTAAGATTACTCTTAATATTTTAGTTGAAAGTAATGATATAAATTATATAAAAACTGTTTATAACAAACTTTCATATATGGGAGTGAATATAAAAGTATTAGGTTTAATAAACTACAATTCGAGTTTATATCCTATATTTGAAAATTGGGTATATGATAAAAATGGTACTGGATTAAGTATTTTTTCTGATATAGTTTCACATATTTTATTGAATACTTGGAATAATATATGTCATTTTTCCTCGTGTTTATCAAAAAATGTTATGCTTTCTTCAGATAAATCAATATCGTTTTGTACTAAAACCTTAAGTGATTTTACTTTTCTTAAGGATAATAGCACTTTTGAAACTATTTTCTCTAATGATAAATTTATCAACATTTTAAAGCAAAGTATACAACATAGGAATATTTGTATGGAAGAATGTAACTATTATTCTTTATGCCAAGGTGGTTGCCCTTTGAAAATACATACAAAAGATAATTGTAGTTACAAGGAGTTTTTTAAATTCTATGAATATGTAAGGCAGAAAATTAACGATATAAAATATACCCAAGATTATAAATTGTTAAATCCGTTTTTAAGACATATAATATTATCCAGTGTAGCATATGGTAATATAGATGAGGACTATTTATGAGTCAATTAAATAATAAAGCACACGATATTTCTGTATGTGGAATATTTACAGCTTTGTTTATTGTAATAGGTTATTTATTAAATTACGAAATAAGACTAATTCAAAATGTT
>CAZPRO010000350.1:0-1809 GCA_964588775.1 uncultured Clostridium sp. | reverse complement strand
TATATGAATAGTGAAAGACAAAAATACATTCGTAATTTTTCAATAGTAGCTCATATTGATCATGGTAAGTCAACCCTTGCAGATAGATTATTGGAAACTACAGGAACCTTAACTAAAAGAGAAATGGAAGAACAGGTTCTTGATAACATGGAAATAGAAAAAGAAAGAGGAATAACAATAAAATCTCAGGCTGCAAGACTTATATACAGAAGAGATGATGGACATGAATATATTTTAAATTTAATTGATACTCCAGGACATGTAGATTTCAATTATGAGGTTTCAAGAAGTCTGGCAGCATGTGAAGGTGCTATTTTGGTTGTAGATGCAACTCAGGGAATTCAGGCACAAACTCTTGCAAACTGTTATCTGGCTTTAGATAATGATTTGGAAATAGCACCAGTAATAAATAAGATTGATTTGCCATCAGCAAGACCAGATGAAGTAAAACAGGAAATAGAAGATGTGATAGGTATAGATGCAGAAGAAGCACCTATGATATCAGCTAAAACAGGACTAAACATTGAACAGGTACTAGAAAGTGTGGTAGAGAATATTCCAGCACCACAAGGTGATGAAGAGGCACCATTAAAAGCATTAATTTTTGATTCTTATTATGACAGTTATAAAGGTGTTGTATGTATTGTAAGAGTTAAGGATGGAAAAATAAAAATTGGTGATAAAATAAAATTAATGGCAACAGAAAAAGTTTATGATGTTACGGAAGTGGGTGTATTTACTCCTAATGTATTACCAATAAAGCAGCTTAGTGCAGGGGATGTTGGATATGTTACAGCATCAATAAAAAATGTAAGAGATGCAAGAGTAGGAGATACAATAACAGAAGCTGACAGACCTACAGAAGAAGCCCTTCCAGGATATAAACCAGCAATACCAATGGTTTATTCAGGCATTTATCCAGTTGATGGAGCTAAATATGATGAATTAAAGGAAGCTTTAGAAAAACTTCAAATAAATGATGCAGCATTAAATTTTGAGCCAGAAACATCAATAGCATTAGGCTTTGGTTTTAGATGTGGATTTTTAGGGTTATTACATATGGAAATAATTCAGGAAAGAATAGAAAGAGAATTTAACCTTGATATAATTACAACAGCACCATCTGTTATTTATAAAGTTATAAAGACAAATGGTGAAGTTCTGGATATTACTAATCCTACAAATCTTCCTGAAATGACAGAGATAGATTATATGGAAGAACCTGTAGTAAAAGCATCAATAATAACACCTAAAGAATATGTTGGAGCAGTAATGGAATTATGTCAGGATAGAAGAGGAACATATATTGATATGCAGTATATGGAAGAATCAAGAGCCGTGGTAAATTATGATATTCCATTAAATGAAATAATATATGATTTCTTTGATACATTAAAGTCAAGAACACGAGGTTATGCATCTCTTGATTATGAAATGAAAGGATACATAAGAACAAAACTTGTTAAGCTTGATATTTTATTAAATGGAGATGTGGTAGATGCACTTTCAATGATTGTTCCAGAGGAAAGGGCTTACCATAAAGGACGTGGAATAACAGAAAAATTGAAAGAAATAATTCCAAGACAAATGTTTGAAGTACCAGTACAGGCAGCAATAGGTTCTAAAATAATTGCAAGAGAAACTATTAAAGCTATGCGAAAAGATGTACTTGCAAAATGTTATGGTGGAGATATTTCAAGAAAGAAAAAGCTTCTTGAAAAACAAAAAGAAGGTAAAAAGAGAATGAGACAGGTAGGTTCTGTTGAAGTTCCTCAGGAAGCCTTTATGTCTATATTAAAAGTAGATTAA
>CAZPRO010000349.1:0-1815 GCA_964588775.1 uncultured Clostridium sp. | reverse complement strand
GTTACTATTCACAGTCTAAGTAGAGTATAATCTCTATCTTTCAACATTTTATTATACTATTTTTATTAAAAAAAGTAAGGTCTATCTTATTTTTAATATTTATATTAAACTTAAAATAAAGGTAGTGATAACATGACAACTAATTATAATATTCTTTTTGAAAAAGATTATCAAAAACTATTAAAAAAATATGATGAAACTTCTAAAGAGAATAAATTATTAAAATATGAATATCAATTATTAGATAGAAAATTAAAAACTCGAGATAAACAATTAGAAGTAGCAATAAATAATTTTGAAATTAATGCAAAGGCAAAATATCAACCATTATTAGATAAAAAAGATGAAATTATAAAAGAACAAGAAATAGAAATAGAAAGATTGAAAGCTTTGTTAAATACAGATGGAACAAATTCTGGATTACCTACTAGTCAAACTCCAATTAATAAAAATAAAGTAATTCCAAATTCAAGAGTTAAATCTGATAAAAAGAAAGGAGGTCAAATTGGACATAAAAAACATAAATTAGAAAAATTTAATGATGAAGAAATAAATGATAGAGTTATTCATAAATTGGATAAATGTCCATGTTGTGATGGTGAATTATTAGTAACAGGAGAAATCTACAAAGATGAACTTAGTTATCGTTTTGTTCCAATAAAAAGAAGAAACCATTTCATTACATATAAATGTAAAGAATGTAATAAAAATGTACATCAAAATATACCTACTAGATTAAAAGAAGAAAATCAATATGGAAGTGAAATTCAAGCTGTAGCATTATCGCTTGCAAACGAAGGGAATGTACCAATGAATAAAATTAGACGAATTATTCGAGGATTTTCTCAAGGTGAAATTGATATGAGTGAAGGATATATAGCAAAACTTCAAAAGAAAGCGAGTAAGAAATTAGAAAGTTTCAAAAAGGATTTATATAACAAAATATTAAAGCAAAAACTTTTATATTGGGATGATACAGTCATTATAATTAACATAAAAAGAGCATGTTTAAGATTTTACGGTAATGAAAAAATTGCATATTATACAGCACATAATCATAAAAACGAAGCTGGAATTTTAGAAGACAATATCCTTAATACATTATCAAAAGATGTAACAGTAATGCATGACCATAATAAAATTAATTATAAGTATTCATATCAAAATATAGAATGTAATGTTCATTTAATTCGTGATTTAGAAAAATGTAAGAGTAATACACATCATGAATGGTGTGATAAATTCAAATTATTAGTTCAAACTATCATTCATGATCAAAAAAGTTATATTAGCAAAAAACTGGATAGTTTCACAGATGATTATCTTAATAATTTTTATAAACAATATGAAGAAATTTTATATAATGCAATGGAAGAAAATCGAACAAAGAAAAAAACACATTATGATGATAAAGAAAAAGCATTAATAAAAAGGATATTGGAGTATAAAGATAATTATTTTATATGGATGCATGATTTTTCATTACCAACAAATGACAATTTAAGTGAAAGAGCATTACGAGGAGCAAAATCCAAAATGAAAATAGCAGGACAATTCCAAAATGAAAAGACTGCAAAATATTATGCTGATATTAAAACATATATAGAAACCTGTTACAGAAATGGAATAAATCCAACTGATGCATTAATTCGTTTAATGGAAGATAATCCATATACGGTAGATGAAATTTTCGGAAAAGAAAATGACTAAGATTCCTAATATCTTAATCACTTTTTTGCGTTCCATTATTTATTTAGGCTGTGAATAGTAACTATAATTATTATAAATAATTTCTTATTAACTGTGAATAGTAAC
>CAZPRO010000348.1:0-1834 GCA_964588775.1 uncultured Clostridium sp. | reverse complement strand
AAATGAACTTTCCTTTTGTTGTTATAGGAAGACCTGAAAATGCAGATGAAATGTTATGGGTAGATAATGATAATTTTCAAGCAACATTTAATTTAGTAAATGAATTGGTTAAAAAGGGACATAAAGATCTGGCCTTCATAGGTGCAAAGAAAGAATGGAATCTTACCAGTGACAGATTAAGAGGGTTTCAGGTAGCATGTGAAGTAAATGGTATTACCATTAATGAGAACAATATAAAAATGATGTCGGAATTTAATGAGGCAGAAGGTGAAAAAGCAGCTAAAAGTCTTTTTCATGATCATACACCAACAGCAATTGTGGTAGAAGATGACGTTTTGGCCTTTGGTGCTTTAAAGGAAATAAACAGAAGAGAATTAAAGGATATTAATATTGTGGGATTTAACAATAATCCATTGGCCCCGTTTCAGACTCCGCCCTTATCGTCAGTTGATATAAATGCACCAGAACTTGGATATTATGCAGCAAAGATATTAATTGACTATCTTGAAAATGAAGAAAATATGGTTAATCATTATATTGTAGAATCAAAAATTATACATAGAGATTCATTTAAATAAAAACACTTCTTTTTAAAAAGACCCAATATGAGACATAAGATAGACCTTGTGTTAATAATATTTTTTAAAATTATGAATATAAAAGCTGGTTTTTTAGTATTTTACTGAAGCCAGCTTTTAGTATTATTTTTCTTTTATTTTCATAAAAATTGTATTTAATTCTGTAACACAGGAATCCATTCTTATTAAGTCAGGTTCATCAAGAACAGAAAGTTTATTAATTAACTTTACTTTAAAAGCATCTTTGAGTTTTTCAAATATAGATAATGCAAAAGGGGTTAGTTCAGCACGTACAATTCTTCTATCATTAGAGTCATTATATCTTTCTATTAATTTATAAGAAATCAATTTATCTATTATTGGAGTAGTATTGGATTTTGTAATACCTAAAGTTGATGAAATTTGAGATATTGATGCACTTTTTACTAAAGCAAGATAAATTATTACTTTTATATGGGAAGGAGGCATAGGATATTCATTTAAAAAGGATTTTACTTCAGGAGGTGGTGAAGGAAAATTTCTTATTAATTCATTTTCATTAATTATATTATTCTTTGCAAGTACTAAAAACTCAAAGAGATTTTCAGCTAGATTGTTTAAAAAAATATTTTCCATAAATTAAAAATCCTCCTAATAATCATTTATTAAATCTTTCGTTAAATATTATATTATATGAAATTTATAACTACAAGAAAAAAAGTTATTGACTCATAATAGTTATGAAATTATAATCATTAATATACTTGGAATAAGTAATTTTTTTAACTGTATTTTGCAATTAATAATGTACAATATAAGGATAAAATATTTGTAGTATTTCCTTAATAATTGATGGAATTTTATTATTGCAATAATATTTGGTTATAAAAATATAAGTAGTATTTAAGTTTATGTTAAGAAAAAAATAAGAACTATGCTTTATTATTTATAGTAGTGAGTTAAGATAAACAATTTAAAAGCTAGTTACTTTAAGATAGGGAGGAAATTATGAAAAGAAAGTTAGCATTAATGTTAATAGTTGTGGCATCATTTTCATTAGTTGGATGTGGAAAACAGGTGGAAGAGCCAGAACAATCTATAGCAGTGACTGTACAAGCAGTTGGAAGTGGAGAAATTAAAAATACAAATACATTCACAGGTACAACAAAAGCCAAGGAAGAAACTAATGTGTCTGTTGAAATTGGCGGAACTGTTGAGAACATAAATGTACAAGTTGGTCAGCAGGTTCACAGAGGAGATGTATTATTAAAAATAAA
>CAZPRO010000347.1:0-1865 GCA_964588775.1 uncultured Clostridium sp. | reverse complement strand
TTAAAAAGAAGGATAAGAGTAAAAAATAATAGAATTAACTTACTTAATTAGCAGGGTGGAAATCCTGCTAATTAATAAGTGTTTGGAGGAAGGCCATGAGAAAAAATTTAAATAAATTTATAGCTTTTGGAATTGGACTAAGTGTTATGACATCAACTATGCTTCCAGCAATGGCAGCAGAAGCTTCAGTAAATGCAGTAAAGACTTCTCAAGCTGGAACAACAGTTAATAGTGGGTTGAAGGTTTTGTCTTTAGAAACAGCTATTGATAATGCAGTTTCTAAAGATAATCAGATAAAAATATACACAGCACAATATAATTATTATAAAGAACTTGATGACTACTATGATGAAGTTGATGATGAGAATGGCGAAGATGAAAATGATGTTAACAAAGAATCTGCAAAACAATCAATAGCCTTTAGACGTGATGGTGTAAAATACGAAATTACTAATTTGTATAACAGTATTATATTAATGGAAAAACAAGTAGAACAACAGCAGACTGTAGTTAATAACAAAGAAATAGAAACAAGGAATTTTAAGCTTAATGGATATCATGGTTTAAAAACAACTGTAGATATTGAAAATCAAGAAGCTGATTTAAAGACAGAAAAGGATACTTTGGAAAATTATAAAAATCAGTTAAAGGATTTGAAAGGACAATTATCACTGGCAACAGGTTTGGAAGTGGAAAAGTATATTTTAGATGATAATATTGATTTTAAACCATTTAGAATTTATGGAGATGTGGATGATTATATTGATGAAAGAATTAATGAGATAACTAAATATACTGAAGAATTAGCAGATTTATATGAAGATGAAGTTGATGACATGAAGGATGATGATTATGATGAATTAGATATGCCAAACAAGAGTGATTCTAAATTCAATCCTAAAACTGGTGAAGTTGATGAAAATGGCAATGAAGAAACCAAGTTTGATTCACAAGCTTATCAAGCCGCATGTACAGAAGTTTTAACTAATTATAGAACATATTTAGGAAAGAAATTATCCCTTTCAACAACAAAAGCTCAGTTAAATGCAACAAGGGATACCTATAAAAATTCTTTAAGGAGCAGTTATACAACTATTCTTAATACAGAAAATCAAATTAATTCCATGATTAATAAGATTAACACAACAAATAAAACAGTAGCTCATTTAAAACTTCAATACGAGTTAGGACTTATGACTAAAAATGAATATGATACTGCAGTAACTAACTGCAGAGCATTAGATATAGCACTTAGACAGCAGATAAATGGATATTATCAGCTTACTGAAACATTTAACAGACCATGGGCAGCTTCTTCTGGAGCAAGTCGAGGTTAATAAATAAAATAGAGCTGTTGCATAAAAGATTGCAGCCAGCATATTTCTGGTATTACTTAGCAGAGTTAGTATACTGGAGCTGGAGTAATTAATTTTGTGCAGCAGCTTGTTTTTTGTTAGTATCATTATTAAGAATCTTTTAATATGATAAATTATAGACAAATTTTATTTATATGATAAAATAAATTGAAGAGTATAAAATATGTCAATTAGGGAGTGGTTTTATAGAGAAGATTAAATTTTTATTAGTTTATTAAAGCGCCAGAACTTAAGAAAGCTAGGAAACTCGACTCACATTTGTTCGCTGAGTAAGTTCAATCAGTAAAATCAAAGATTTTGGATTTCACTTACCAGGTAGGTAAGTTCGACCAACAAAATCATAGATTTTGGGTCTCACTTAAGTTGACGAGGTTGGGGAGTTATCGAAACTTCGGCGGGTGCCCCACGGTATTTAAGCACTACCGTTAACGACTGGCAAACCTTTAAAGTGATTTAAAGAACAAATCCAGTCTGGTGTTAAAACCTTCA
>CAZPRO010000346.1:0-1905 GCA_964588775.1 uncultured Clostridium sp. | reverse complement strand
TAATATAAAAGTTGATTGTAATAATGCAATATTGTATAGTCAGGATGAAGAAAAATCAGTACAGGCATCATCGAATTATGATTCAGCACAAAGAAAGTTACAGTATATATCATCTGTAAATGGAAAGCTTTTAAATGATGAAGTTAATTATATGGCAGTTATTCAGGCACAGATAGATCAGTCTTTTAAAAATAGTATTTATATAAATTTAGGATTACTTATTATTTTAATGGTTGGAACAATAATATATTCTGTGAAATTTGCGGGCAAAATAAGTAACAGATTAGAAAACTTAAAAGATACTGCATTAGAAATAGCAGAAGGAAATTTACAATATAATTCAGCTGATGGCTATAGTGAAGAGGCTTATGGAAGCGAAATTGATATATTAGAAAATACATTTAAGAAAATGAAACAATCTCTTAATATAACAATAAGTAATGTGCGTGAAAGCATAGTAAGTGTTGCATCAGCATCATCAGAACTTGCTATAGATATGAGTAAAAGTAAGAGTGCAAATGATATTGTTGTAAGTTCTATTAATTCTGTAAATGAAATTTCAGGTAAGCAGGCAGATGCCATAGGAAAAACTTTTGATGAAATTGAAATAGTAAATGAGAATGTTCAAAATACGTTACAGAATATAGTAACATTAAAGGATTATACAGATGATGCAAATGAAAAAACTAATATAGGTAAAGATAATCTTCAAAAAATGTTGAATCAGATTAAAAGTATAAATAATATGATTCTATCATTTAAAGAAGAAGCAGAGAGATTGTCACAGGATTCTAAAAGAATAGGACAAGTAGTTGATATGGTGGCTGAAATAGCTGAACAGACTAACCTTTTAGCATTAAATGCTTCTATAGAGGCAGCCAGGGCAGGTGAGGCTGGAAAAGGTTTTGCTGTTGTTGCAGAAGAAATAACATCACTTGCAGGTCAAAGTAGCAGTGCAACACGTGAAATTGCTGATATTATAAAGATAATACAAACAAGAACAGAAAAAATTTATATCAATGTTGAAGAGGGTTCTGCTAAAATTGCCAATAACACAACTCTTGCAGATGAGGTTATAAGTGCTTTTAATAATATTGATTCATCAAATAAAAATATTAATGTTACTACAAAAGAAATTGTTGATTTAATACAAGATGTATTAGAAAAAATTAAGAATATAGATAATTCAATGAAGGATATAAATAAGAATACTGAAATTTTATCAAAGGAATCAGACAATTCTTCTGCAGTAACAGAAGAACAGCTTGCTGTTATTAATGAAGTAACTAATAAGGCTCAATATTTAAAGGAAATGGCAGATGTATTAACTGCTTCTGTTGAGAAGTTTAGTATTTAGTACAAATTAAAATTTTATTAAGTAAGAGGTAATAAGTAAGAGATTTGGAGAAAAATCTTTCGGATTTTTAGCAATTTCCATACTGTTAACTTATTATCTCTTACTTATTTTACTTTCTATTTATTTAAACTGAAATTTATTGAGCCGCTGCTTAAATATAATATTGTTAATGGTATAATAAGACAAAAGATGTGTGTAAATTGTAAAAGCATTAAATGATAGAGAGTATAAGGCCATTATTTACACTGGTATCATTCTAAAAAATGGAATATTAAAACTACATCCAGCTTAAAGACTGAATCAGAAGTTGCTTATGAATTTATAATAATAATTACATTAGAAAAAATGTTATAAGTAAAATGGACTAGAGCGTATTAGTAAAATAGCCACAGCAAGGTGAAGTTGCTGTGGCTGTTATTTTTTAGATTATTATTTGGAGATTCGGCACATTAAAACTGCGTCCTCTTTATTATCTGCATAATATCCTTTTCTAATACCATTTTCAATAAAATTGTATTTTGAATAAAGTTTTTGGGCTGCAATGTTGC
>CAZPRO010000345.1:0-1927 GCA_964588775.1 uncultured Clostridium sp. | reverse complement strand
ATCCAAGACTTATGAAAGATAAATAAATCACTGCTAAAAGTAAATGAATCATATTGTATTTTCCCTCCTTTTCAAATATAATTATATCAAAAAAAAGCCATTTTATATATGATAAAAACACCTATTTTATATGAGAATACCGTCAAGATTGGAGGAAACAATGGCATTATCAAAATGTAGCAGCGAAACAAATGAACAAAGAAAAGAACTGATTCAACATGGTACAGGTCTATTTCCTGTTGCGTGTTATGATGATGATTTAGTTAAGCAGAGCGTTCCCTGGCATTGGCATGATGAATTAGAAGCAATTGTAGTTTTTGAAGGGACTGCAATAGTCACTTCCGGCTCAAAAAAGTATACATTAAAGAAAGGTGAAGGCCTGTTTATAAATGCTGGTGTACTTCATGCTGGATGGAGCAAAGACTGCTCTGATTGTCGCATTCATTCTCTTACTTTTCATCCTCGTCTTATTGGCGGAAGCATTGATAGTATATTCTGGCAGAACTATGTTCAGCCTGTGCTTGCAAATCCAGTGTTAAAAGATGTTTATCTTGATGGCTCAGAAGACTGGCATAATAAAGCAATTAAAGCCATAGAGAGTGCATGGCATAGCATGGTTCACGAACCTTTTGGATATGAATTTCAAGTACGTTCTCACTTATCACAGCTTATTTTATTCCTATTTGCTTATCATCCTCCTGTGTTAAACAAGCCATCAGAAAAAGCCCTTAGAAATAGTAACCGCTTAAAAATAATGCTTCAATTTATACAAAATCATTATTCTGAACATATAAATGTTGCTATGATTGGTAATACTGCAATGATAAGTGAAAGTGAATGTCTGCGATGTTTTAGAGATATTATTGGAATTCCTCCTATTCAATATCTAAAACAGTTCCGTATTCAAAAAGCCTGCGAAATACTTGTTTCAACTAATGAAACTGTTGCTAATATAGGTGCTCAGTGTGGTTTTCAAGATACAAGCTACTTTGTTAAGACCTTTCGTGAACAGAAAAAGTGTACTCCATCAAAATACAGAAAAGCTGCAACACTAAAAATTTAATTTCAAATATTTATAATATTAGTAATAAATGAATTTGAGGGTTTAAATCAGAATGGAGTGAAAATAATTGGACAATTTATATATAAAAGGAATTCATCTAAAAGATGAGATTTCAAAAGAGAACAGTTATATTACAGATTTACCTGTAATAAAAAAATTTCACAACATAAAATTATCAAAGAAAGTTACTTTTTTTGTTGGTGAAAATGGCAGTGGAAAATCAACATTATTAGAAGCAATTGCTGTTAATATGGGTTTTAATGCAGAAGGCGGAACTAAAAATTTTTGCTTTTCCTCAAAAGCAACTCATTCAGATTTATATAAATATCTTACTGTAGTCAAAAGTGTTAACCGCCCTAATGATGGCTTCTTTTTAAGAGCAGAAAGCTTTTATAATGTAACTACAGAAATAGACAATCTTGATTCAGAAAGCTTTGGCGGAAATCAGGTTATAAATAGTTATGGTGGTGAATCTCTCCATAATATGTCTCATGGCGAAAGCTTTATGACACTTATGACCACCCGTTTTGGCGGACATGGAATTTATATATTAGATGAGCCTGAAGCTGCTCTCTCACCAATAAGACAGATGGCTATGCTTACTGTTATTAATGAACTTGTAAAAAAGAATTCTCAATTTATTATTGTAACTCATTCTCCTATATTAATGGCATATCCTGATGCAGATATATTTGTTATTGATGATACTGGAATTGTAAAGACCCCTTACAAAAAAACAGACAATTATATAATAACAAAAAAATTTTTAGAAAACCCAGAAAAAATGTTAAATTATTTGTTTGAATAGTTAATTATTAATTATTTTTTTGACACACTACTGTCACAATTTCATCATATAATGAA
>CAZPRO010000344.1:0-1958 GCA_964588775.1 uncultured Clostridium sp. | reverse complement strand
TTTATAATATTCTTCTTGATATTTCTTTATTTGTGATTCAATAGGTACATATTCAAATATTTCTTTCCATTTAGATAGAATTATATTTTGCCAAAGACGAGCAGTTCTACCATTTCCATCACTAAATGGATGAATAAATACAAATTCATAATGAAATATAGATGATAATATTAATGGATGTATTTCATCTTTTGATTCTTTCATCCAATTAAATAAATCATTCATTAAAGATTCTACATATTCAGGTTTAGGCGCGATAAAAATACAATTACCATTTTCATCAAAAACACCTTCTTCTCCTTTTCTAAATACTCCAGATTCTTCTACAGTTAAGAATGTCATAGTTCCATGAACTTTTAACAAATCTTTAATACTATATGGATTAGATTCACTCATCATTTCGTAAGCTTTATAAGCATTTTTTACTTCTTGTATTTCTTTCCTGTCCCCAAGTACTAATTTACCATTAATAACATCTTTAACTTGATTAAAAGAAAGTGAATTAGCTTCAATTGCTAGAGATGAATGTATTGAATGAATACGATTATTTCTTCTTAATACTGGCATTTTATTTAAATTACTAAAATTATCTAACTTTCCCACTTTTTCCATTATGTTTCCAACAAGTTCTAACATCTTATTTGAAATAGTAAATGGCGGTATATATTTATCCATTAAATCACCTCTTAATTTTCTATTAATATTATACCATAATTTAAATATAATATCAATCATCTTACCTATATCTTACTTGTTTTCTTACATGCTATTTGAGTAGTTTCGTTACTTTTTTAATTAATTTTTGATTATTTTAATTTTAAAAGTAACAAAATAAAAATTTGCAACAGAATGCAAACTTTTTTATTTTAACTTATATTTCTATAAAACAATCATATTTAAATTCAACATCATACTTTTTAGTATACTTAGTAGTTATTCCTCTTGTTATGGTAAGGGTATCATTTATTAGACAGTAAGGTGTATAGGTGTAACACTTATTCCTTGACCAAATGCACTAGTTACTAATTCAAGTTCTCCTACTTTTTCAAGAGGAAACATTATTCCTGTACTTTCACCATTTAAATCAATTCCTGTTTTTTCTCCAAATCCAAACAAATCAAAATAAGAAAATAAAGTTTCTTTACCTAATAATTGACCTAATTTAACAAAGCCTGGATTCATTCCGTTCAATAGGAGGACATAAAATTACATTTTCCCCTGTAATATCAAGGGTTTCCAACTTTATGTTTTTGTTTTCGTATTCCTCGTTTTGAATCTTAGAGGGAATAGGAGGACATTTTTTATCATAAAAATTAGATAAATGATATGTCCCTCTCTTTCTATTATCAATTTCTAAATCTTTTGAAATAATATCTGCTTTAAAATTGAAAAATATTATCATTTTGATATGTTTTCTATCATTATTAATTTTTTCAATTTCTATTCTTTCAATTAAAATTCTCATTAAATTAGGAAGTTGTTCCTTGATATTTACCTTTTTTGTTAAAGCATTTTTTACTTCATTTAATTTTTCTTGCATCCTTTTATACTCTAAATCAGGATTATTCATTTTATCTATTTTATTTTCTAGTATAGATATATCTAAATTAAACTTATCGTTTCTTCTTTTAAATTCAGTATCATCTATAATTCCTTTTAAAGATAAATCTAAAAGTTTATCTTTTTGCTTTTCTATAACACCTATTTGATTTTTAATACTTTCCACATCATTTGAAGAACTAAAATTTTGAATAACATTTTCATATTCTTTTATTACTGTATCTAAATATTCTTTTTTATTCTCTATAAAATCTGTAAAAATATCTACAAATATTTTATCTAAATATTCTTCTCTGATTATGGGTGAAGCACAAGCACCTACTCCTTCGGTTTTGTATTTTTTACAAGCCCATGTGGGATTATTCTCTCTATTACTTCCAGCTGCTCTTATAAATACG
>CAZPRO010000343.1:0-1975 GCA_964588775.1 uncultured Clostridium sp. | reverse complement strand
AAAATATCATAAAAGATTATTTTAATACAAATACATATTTAAGTCTTCAAAAGGGAGAAATAGTTTATTTTAGACTGGATAGTGGATTGTTCAGCAATGAAAAAACTGTAGCAGATATGGTGGATATTCTTACTGAAAATTATGTGAATAATGGTTATATTTATAAATATAATGGAGAAACTAATTCTTATGATTTAGTACAAAGAAAATTAGGATATGAAGTGGTTCCCTTAAATAAATTGAGAAATACCTATAGTATTTCTTATAATAACACAAAAACAGCAGTTGCCAATGATGCATCTGAAGTTATGACTACTGCATCAGCAGTACAAATTGAAACAAACAGCATTTCAGCCCATTCACAAATTACTATTAATGAAAGAGTTGAACAGTCTCAATTTGAAAATAGCAGTTTAATCAATTCAAAAGCAAAAATACTAACAGAACGCAGTACAGAAGCTGCTGAAAATATGTATGGCAGCTGTTATATAGGAAACAAGGATGTAGAACTGGAAGGTTTTACAGATGAAATGAAAGCTAATATGAATAAAAGCGGACTTATAGATACTAAGGGGGAGAATGTGGTATTTCTTACATTTGATGACTGGGGTAGTGATGTTATAATAAATGACATTCTTGCAGTTTTAAAAAAGCATAATGTCTATGGAAGTTTTTTTACAATAGGAAAATTTGTTGATACAAACAGCGGAATATCTAATGCTAATCCTAATCTTCTTAGAACAATAGCTTTAGAAGGTCATGATGTAACAAGTCATACTTATAATCATGAAACATCAGATATTAATAAGCAGGAATTTAAAAAATCAGTAAAAAAATCCTATGAAGCATTATATAGTGTGGTAGGAGATACTAATGCATTAAAGCCTATGCTTCGTTTTCCAACCTTGAGAACAACCAAGGATGGATTGGATGCAGTATTTGAAAGTGGATTTGATTATTGTGTAAGTGGAAATATTTCTACTCATGATTATAAGGCACAATCAGCACAGGAAATAGCAGATAATATAGCAGAAAATCTTGTTGCTAATAATGGAAATGTGGTTATTATGCATATGAATAATAAGGCATATTATACTCCAGAGGCTTTAGATATATTTTTAACCAACAATGAAAATGGAGTTTATGGTAATAAATATAAAATAGTGAAATTAGGGGATTATCTACACTAAAGATGGGTGATAATTTATGAATAAAAAAGAAAATGAAGATATTTTATTGCAACAAAAAAGTGATAGAAGACTTTTGTCAAATGTTCCTGATAGTGAATCAATAAGAACAAACAATGATAGAAGGGGAAATGCCTTTCTTGAAAAAAACATGGAAACACCAGAAAAATTTATTGAAAGTAAAAATGCTGGAATAAGGTATTTTATGAAAACTAAAATAAATATTCAGTGCATTAATGGGAAAAAAGTAGAAAACATTACAGGTGAATCACTGGATATTTCAACTACAGGCATACTTATAAATATTAGTAATGAAAACCAGCTGAAAACTATAGAAGAAAGCAGTCATATAATTCTGAATTTTACAATTCCTCCAGGAGCCATGCCAGAAGGTTATGAAATGAAGGTAAAGATAGGAGCAGAAAAAATTAGAAGTTTTTCAGATAATAGCGGGGGTATATCCTGTGGTTTTATATTTAAGGAAACTTTATCTCAATATGCTGAAAGAAAAAAGAATAAATATATGCTTTGTATATCAAGTATGCTGCTATTTTTTATAACATTATTTGTTATATTAATGAGGATGGAAAGTTTTATTTATTTTAGATTTAATAAAATGCTTTACTTATATAGCATTATTGCAGCTGTATTTCTTTTAAGCAGATACTTTTTTGGTATGCTGTATAAACCAGTACCTTTAGATATAAACTTTACACCAGGTGTAACAATAATCATTCCATGTTTTAATGAAGAAGAATGGATACAGAGAACTATTTTAAGCTGCATTA
>CAZPRO010000342.1:1033-1986 GCA_964588775.1 uncultured Clostridium sp. | reverse complement strand
CTAATGTGTTTGAATTTTTCTTTCTTGCCATTTTATCACCTTCTGCCTAAGCTTCAATTTTCTATATAAAAATTATATTATACCTTCATTTTTTAAGCAATTAAATATTTAATGCTGAAATATTCTAAAAAATACATAAAATATACAACTATAAAACATTATCTATATTTTTCTAATATGTGAAAAATCTCTTCCCCATACATTTCCACTTTCTTACTTCCAACCCCTCTAATCTCAAGCATCTCCTCTAAACTTTTTGGCATTACATTAGCTATATCTATCAGACTTGAATCAGAAAAAATAATATATGGTCGTATTCTTTCCTTAATTGCTTTTTCTTTTCTCCATTGCTTAAGTTCTGCAAATAATTGTGTATTTAAAACACTCTGCCTTTTATCTACAATATTAAATAACACCTTTTCTTCACCTTTAAGAACTTTATATGAACGCGAATTTAGTTTAAGCATAGAATATGTTCCATTCTTTAAATCCACATATCCGTCATTTAAAAGGTTTTTTATAAGATCTTTTATAAATGAACTGCTATATTCCTTCATTATCCCATAGGTTGTTATACTATGCAGATTATTTTGAATTATTTTAGGTCCTTTAAATCCTCTTAAAATATCTAGTAAAACAGATATACCAAATTTTTCTCTTGTTCTAAATACAGTAGACAGAATCATTTGACTTTCTCGTGTAAAATCCTTAATTTCATCATTTTTCGAACAATTACTGCAATTACTGCAATAAGTTACCTTTCTCCTGTTGCCAAAATAATCCAACATGTATTTTGTAAAACATTCTTCAGTATTACAGTAATCTATCATTGCCTGAAATTTTTTCAATGCAGCTTCCATTCTCATAAAAGATGTACTGTGATTTATTATATACTCAACCCTTTTTATATCATTTTCACTATAAAACAAATAACAATCACATTTTTCTCCATC
>CAZPRO010000342.1:0-1023 GCA_964588775.1 uncultured Clostridium sp. | reverse complement strand
TGATAATAACTTTCTAAATTTTGAGGCAAAACAAAATGAACAATAAATCTTATATTAGATTTATCTATGCCCATTCCAAAAGCCGTTGTTGCTATCATTATATCAAAATATTCATAAAGAAAATCATCCTGAAATTTATGTTTTTCCTTATCATCTAGTCCACCATGATATTTTCCAACACTATATCCTAAATCTTTTAGATATAAGTAAAGATTATCCACTTCTTTTTGCGACAGACAATACACTATTCCTGATTCATTTTCATGACTTCGTATAATATCTTTTAATTCTTCAATCTTATCAATTTCTTTATAAACATTAAGTTTTAGATTTTCTCTATTAATATCCCCAATATATATATATGGATTATTTAATGATAAAAGTTTTATAGCATCTCTTTTAACTTCATTAGTTGCTGTAGCTGTAAATGCAGAAATCACTGGTCTTTCTTTCAATCCCTTTACAAAGTTTGCAATCTGAAGATAACTCTTTCTAAAATCATGTCCCCATTGGGATACACAATGAGCTTCATCTATGGCTATCTGACTTATTTTTAATTGACTTATTATATCCACAAACATCTTTGACTCCAGCCTTTCAGGTGCAACATAAACAACTTTTACTTCACCTATGCTAATATGCAAAAGTATATTCTTGATTTCCTGCATACTTTGTGTACTATTGATGTATGTACTTTTTATTCCTGTAATATTCAAATTATCTACCTGATCCTTCATCAGTGAAATCAATGGAGAAACAACTATAGTTATTCCTTGAAAAATAACTGCAGGTATTTGATAACATATTGATTTTCCTGCTCCTGTAGGCATAAGACAAAATGTATCACGCTTATTTATAATACTATTTATTATTTCAAATTGTCCTTGCCGTAAATTATGAAATCCATAATATTTATTTAAAATATAATAAATTCTTAATTTATTATCCACAATACCTTACTTTCCCTCCATTCTATTTAAATTACTTGACTTGTGCATTAATTTAAGAAAATTTACCATTGGA
>CAZPRO010000341.1:0-1990 GCA_964588775.1 uncultured Clostridium sp. | reverse complement strand
ATAGTACGACATTAATTATGTCGTCTATTTTTATATTAAGACACATAAAATAAGATATATCTATAGTTAATAAAAGTTTGTTTTGTGAAGCAGGAGGAAATGTTATAATGAAAAGTTTAAAAAGTAAATTTATTTTTGCTATTTGTATAATTTGTTTATGCTGTCTTAGTTTAACTGTAGCAATAAGTTATATAACAGCTAAAAATGCAATAATGGAAAAAGAATCAGATAACGCAGAATTGACATCAAAATATTGCTCAGAACAACTAAATAGCTGGCTTAATGATCAGAGTTCAATAGTAAAATCATTAGTATCAGGAATCGAGGCTGACAAAAATATGGATTTAGACCATATGAGGACTTTTTTAACTGAAATTTTTAACAATAATAATAAAGATGGATACATATATGATATATATTTTGTTTACAGCAATAATGTAATGGCATCAGGAAGTGGATATGTACCAGATTACTCTATTGATTTCATTCAACGAGAATGGTATCAAGGTGCCTTAAATACAGATGGAATATATTATGCTGCTCCATATATTGATTCAGATAGTGGAAAGGTAGTAATAACCATGTCTAAAAAGGTTACAGTAGATAATAGGGTTGTAGGGGTTCTAGCAGAGGATATATTTGTAGATACTTTAGTTGATATAGTTAATAAAGCAGAAGTTCCAGATAACAGTTATGCTTTTCTTGTAGATAATAATATGGGTGTAGTAGTACATCCTAATAAAGATTATGGATTTATTGATGAAGAACCTGTTAAATTAGACAAATTAAAAGGAAATCCATACAGTAAACTTATAGAAAATAATAATAGTAATGATGTGGTGTGGATTAAAGATTATGATGGAAGAACACGTGCTTTTTATAAAGCAAAGGTACAATCTTGTGGGTGGATTATTTATACTGCAGTTGATGAAAGTGTAATGAGTAAAGATGCAAAGGGTATGCTGCCTAAATTTATTATTTCAATTGTTTTATCACTTGCATTTGGTATAATAGTAATTTATGTTATGGTTAAAAAGATGTTAAAGTCTGTAGAAACTCTTGCTATGGCAGTAGATAAAGGTGATGTGTCAAATGATGTTTTGGTGACTCAGAAAGATGAAATTGGAAAACTTGCAATTGGCTTTAATAAAATGATGCATAATCTTAGAGAATTATTACAGACAAGTAAAGATGCTGTGAGTAGTATTGAAGATTCTTCTGATGAACTTGAAAAAATTATAAATATTGTAGTAAAAGGCTCAGATATAGTTTATAAAGAAATGAATAAGATTTCTGATAATATGAATATTCAATACAAAGGTGTAAGCAATGGTGTTGAAAATATTGAAAATTTTGATAAGCAGATTGATTTATTTAGAAATAATTTCTTTAATATGAAAGATATTATCAATGATATGAATAATATTTTAAGTAAGAATATTAAGTCAGCAGAATATCTTCAGATAACAATAGACAAAACAACAAATAATATGCATAAGGTATTTGAAGAAGTTAATGAACTGGGAGAAAAGTCAAAGGCAATAACTAAAATAATTTTTACAATTAATGAAATTTCAGAGCAGACTAATCTTTTATCACTTAATGCTTCAATTGAAGCAGCAAGAAGTGGTGAAGCAGGAAAGGGTTTTGCAGTTGTAGCTGATGAAATTAGGACATTATCAGATCAAACTAAAGAATCAGCAAAAAGTATAGATGATTTAATTACTGAGGTACAAAAAAATATAGAAGAAACTGTACAATCAATAAATGTATCAGAAAGTTTATTTCAGGATAATTTACAAAGTACAAAAGAAGTTCAAAATTCAATGATAGAACTTCATAAATCAAATGAACTTTTTGATTCAATTAATAAAGAATTGGAAAAATCTCTTGAATTATTTATAGAGGGAAAAGAAAAAATAAGAAATTCATTTGAAAATATAACTGGAAGCACTAATAAATGTGTAGATGCAAGTAAGCAGGCAAAACA
>CAZPRO010000340.1:0-2018 GCA_964588775.1 uncultured Clostridium sp. | reverse complement strand
CTATAAAGGAGAAGAAGGAGAATCCACCATTGTATTTGCTAAAGACTTGGTTTAATATGAACAGTATGCCTAGTTTTTTTATCCAGCTTATTACTATAAATAAGGATATATGGGGAATAGAAATTTAAAGGAGAAAATGTATATGGGATTAACAGAACTAAGCAGATATATAAGTTTAATTTTACGTCATAAGCCAGAGGCTATAGGAATTACCTTAGATGAGCATGGCTGGGCTGATGTGGGAGAGCTTATTAAAGGCATTGCAAAAGACTGTGAATTTAACATGGATATTCTAGAGAAAATCGTAAGGACAGACAATAAACAGAGATATTCCTTTAATGAGAATAAGACATTAATACGTGCAAATCAAGGTCATTCAATACCTGTAGATGTTGAACTTGAAAAGATGAATACACCTGAATATTTATGGCATGGAACAGGTGAAAAATATGTTCAATCTATTGATAAGAAAGGTCTTATTTCTAAAAGCCGTTTGTATGTCCACTTATCTAAAGACAAAGAAACAGCAGTAAATGTTGGAAAGCGTCATGGAAAACCAGTAATCTATGGTGTAAAAAGTGAAGAAATGTCAAAAGCAGGGTATGATTTTTACTGCTCTAAAAATGGAGTGTGGCTCACCAAAGAGGTTCCAGTAGAATTTTTAGAAAAGGAAATAGAGGTTTTATAAGGAGTATCATATGAACTTATTTACTTAAACTGCGTTGAGGAAAATTGTAAATATAAAGCTTAATAAAGATATTTAATGAATTCTGTATACATAAATTTATACTATGCTCTAAGCAATTTTCATAGTTTTAAAAATAGTTTCAATAGGAATATAAAAAATAATATGAATAGCCTTTGCGAGTCCTAAATATAAAAATATTAGGAGGAGCATAAATGAGCTATTTAAATATATATGAGTGGGAGATAGTCCCTAGAAATTTGCCTAAGGTGAAAAGAAACTGTCCTAAATGTAATGGAAAATCAAGTTATATAAACTGTGGGAAATTCAGAGTAAATGCAAATAAGAACAATGTTGATATCTGGATGATTTATCAGTGTGAAAAATGTAAGTCAACTTGGAACATGACAATATATGAAAGAACAAATCCAGCGGCTATTAATAAAGAAGAGTATGAGAAATTTCTCTCTAATGATAGTGAGCTTATTAAGCATTATGCATATAATCTTGGATTATACAGCAAGAATAAAGCAGAAGTTACTTTGGATAATATTGAATATGGATTAGTTATAAAAAAACTTGAAAAAAATTATACAAAAGAAAATGAACTTATTATTAAAATTACTTGCAGATATCCAATAGAAGTCAGATTGGACAGGCTGATAAGTGAAAAACTTGGATTTTCAAGAAGCAGAATTAAAAACATGAGTAAGAAAGGTCTTATTTATATTAATGATGTGGCAGGTTCTGTTAATACAAAAGTTAAAAATAATATGGAAATACATGTGCTTAATGCAGTAGAAAGTGAAATAAGTTTAGAAAATATAATTTAAAATAAGGACATATTATGTTACAAATTACGTATCATAATATGTCCTTATTTTGTTGCATAAAATTATAATATACTGTCATTAACAAGCTGAAGGGAATATGTTTATACTGTTCATAAAATTTAATCCAATTAAATTTTACAATTTCAATATTAAGTCAGCATTAGCATATAATTAAATTTATTATAATTTGTTAACCTTAACCATATATAAAGCTTATTATTAGATGGGCTGTTGCACTAAATAAATTTTAATGTACAATGTACGATGGACAATTGACAATGAAGGTAGAAATTCTTTCACAATTTCAATATATTATATTATTTTTTAAGTAGTAGAGTTTGTGTAAGCAAAATCCATAGAATATATAAATTATAGAAAAAGCACAGCTTTTTCATCCTAAATTGTTAATTAGAATTGTTGTGCTATAATAAAATAATTTAAAAATAATAGTTGACAAAATCATCTAATAGAAATATTATATATACAACAAGTTAATGACA
>CAZPRO010000339.1:0-2057 GCA_964588775.1 uncultured Clostridium sp. | reverse complement strand
TGTGCTCTTCTTATATTTTTTTGAATTGTTCTAAGCACATCCAAATGAGAAATAAATTTTATATCAGCTTCTTTAGTAAATTTAATTAAGTATCGCACCTTCAAAACACTTCCCATCTTTAAAGTTTACATTTACTCCACATCCTGTACATCCTTTTCTACAGTTCTGAGTAAGTTCTGCTCTTTTTGCTTTTTCATTTTCATTTTCTAAGTATTTTCTGTTTACACCAATATCTATGAAATCCCAAGGAAGAACTTCATCATAACCTCTTTCTCTGTATGCATAAAAATCACCATCAACATTACATTCTGCTAATGCTTCCATCCAGTTTTCATAGCTGAAGTACTGGCCCCATCCATCAAATCTTGAACCTTTTTCAAATGCTTTTATAAGAACATCACATAATCTTCTGTCACCTCTTGCAAATACTGCTTCCATATATGATGTTTTCTGTTCATGATAATTGTAAACTATGGCTTTTGACTTAATTGATTCCTTTACAGCTTTTATTTTTTCATTAACCTGCTCAATTTTTGCCATAGGTGCCCACTGGAATGGAGTAAATGGTTTTGGTACAAGTATTGATGTACTTACAGTTATTCTTAATCCTTTATTGTTATTTGGTTTATTTTTAACCTGTGAATATCTATAAACCATCTTTTCTGCAAGCTGACCTATGCCACGACAGTCCTCTAATTCTTCATAAGGAAGACCAACCATAAAATAAAGCTTTAATGTTTTCCACCCAGCTTCAAAAGCACTTGTAGCTGCATCTAATATTTTATCTTCTGTAAGACCTTTGTTTATTATATCTCTCATTCTTTGTGAACCAGCTTCTGGTGCAAAAGTAAGACCAGTTTTTCTTACTTTTTGAATTTCCTTTATAAGGTCAACTGAGAATGCATCAACTCTTATAGATGGAAGAGCTATCCCTACTTTTTCTGGTTCATGTTCTTTAACCAGATCATTTATAAGCTGCTGAATATCAGAGTAATCACATGTACTTAATGATGAAAGAGAGATTTCTTCATATCCAGTTTTTTCAACAGATTTTCTTGCCTGTTTTAATAAATCTTCTCTTTTCTTTTCCCTTACAGGTCTGTAAATCATACCTGCCTGACAAAAGCGACATCCATTTGTACATCCTCTGAAAGTTTCAAGAACTATTCTGTCATGAACTATATCTGTATAAGGAACTATTATGTTTTCTGGAAAATCCACATTAGTGTAGTTATTAATAATTCTCTTTTTTACAACAGCAGGAACATCATCATATTTAGGCTTAAATTCTTTTATAGTATTATCTTCATTATAAGTTACATCATATAATGATGGAACATATATACCTTGAATCTTAGATATTTCTCTCAAAAATTCCTTCTTAGATTTTCCTTCAGCTTTGAACTTTTTGTACACATCAAGAACATCATTCATCATTTCTTCGCCTTCACCAATTTCAAAGAAATCAAATATTTCATATAAAGGCTCAGGATTATATGCACAAGGTCCTCCAGCCACAATTATAGGATCCTCTTCACTTCTTTCACTGCTTCTAAGTGGTATGTTACACATATCAATCATATTAAGTACATTGGTATAACTCATTTCATATTGAAGAGTAAATCCAAGCATATCAAATTTATTTAATGGATCTTTAGTTTCAAGAGTAAATAGCGGTATATTTTTTTCTCGCATTAATTTTTCCATGTCAGGCCATGGAGCAAAAGCTCTTTCACAATATGTATCTTTTCTTAAATTAATTGTATGATATAGTATTCTGCTTCCAAGGTGAGACATCCCTACTTCATATACGTCTGGAAAACAAAAAGCAAATCTTATATCAATTTCATTTAAATCCTTTTTTATTTCATTTAATTCGCCACCAATATATCTTGCAGGCTTTTCAACTTTATATAATATATCATCTGTAATTCTATTCATTTAAATATCTCCTCCTTAAAGTTTTAACAAAAAAACAAAAATTATCCACAAATTTTATTCCTGCGTATTAATACTTGTGCATAACTTTTTGTACTTTGTGTATAAATTAACACATA
>CAZPRO010000338.1:0-2060 GCA_964588775.1 uncultured Clostridium sp. | reverse complement strand
TGTTGCCCTGTCACTAACTTCTATACGTTTTTTTCGTTCTATTGTGCTTAAAATCTCTTCTGAAAAATAAAAAGCATTATTCTGCCCTTGTTCAAAGGATAAATAGGGATAATCCTCAAGATCTTTTAGTGTAACTTTTTTCTTTGCTGCTAAAGGATTACCTGAACTTATAAAAACATGTGGTTTTGCTATAAATAGCAATTCAAAATTCAAATCGTTTTCTTTAAGCAGCTTGCTTATTACTTTTTCATTATAATCATTTATATATAGTATTCCAATTTGACTCTGCATATTTTTTACATCTTCAATAATTTCATAAGTTTTTGTTTCTCTTAATGTAAATTTATACTCATCTGAGCCACATCTTTTTATAAGATCCACAAAAGCATTTACAGCAAAAGAATAGTGCTGAGTAGACACAGAAAACTTAGGCTTCATGGGCTTTATACCAAGATATCTTTCTTCTAAAAGACTGCTCTGCTCTATTATCTGACGTGCATAGCCCAAAAATTCACGTCCTTCTGGCGATATTATTATACCCTTATTGGAACGTATAAATATTGTAAGATGTATTTCATTTTCAAGTTCCTTTATGGCATTTGAAAGGCTTGGCTGTGCCACAAACAGACTTTTGGCAGCTTCACTCATTGAACCTTTATCTGCAGTTTCTATGACATATTTTAACTGTTGTAATGTCATTTTTCTTCATCTCCTTATCACTCGTAAGTCAAACAATGAATTTATTATAAGCAGGCATTCTGACTCATGTATCATCATTTCATTTAACCTTCCCCAATAAAAAACTTACTTGAGTGGTATAAAAAATGAAACTCCTCATTTACAGCTGCGGGACAGTACAGGATTTTCACCTGTTTTCCTCTTGCACTTTAAAGTGCTCGCATGATTAAAATTAATCAACACTTATAACATTAAATATTAAATTATCTATTTTAATTATAACTTTAATATTATATTATAACAAATATTTCTTAATAGCTTCTGCACAGCCATCATGATCATTGTCAGCCACAATTACATGTGCTGACTTTTTAACATTTTCATTTGCATTATTCATTCCAATAGCTAGTCCTGCTTTTTTTAATGCTAGTATATCATTGTCTGCATCCCCAACTACAATAGTTTCATCTAATGTTATCTGATGATATTCACAAAGTTTTTCTCATTTGTCAGTTATCTGCCATTATACATAGGTAGAGATATATATTTTTTATTTATAAAACAATGAATATAGGATATAATTAAAATATAAAGTTAAGATTATTCTTAATAAGAGAGGAAGATAAACGCATTGTCAAGGAAACATGATTATGATGCAGCATGGAGGCATATAATTCTTAGAGAAGAATGATCTTAGAATTATAGCCCATATTTTTTGAAAAAATATGTTCATTACTAATAAGCATTTGAAGTTGAAGTTGTAGACGTCCTATTTCCAGAGATATTTGGCGATATAGACTGGGATGCCGGAACTGAAAGCTTAGACTTAGAATTGGCAGAAATTCAGAGAGAAATTTTTGATAAAGATAGTGCAGAAAAAATTATTTCAGATAAAATAATAAAGGTAAGACTTAAGGATAATAATAGCAAAATATTATTTATTCATGTAGAAGTACAAAGTTATAGTAGCGACGAAGATGCATTTGGCGAAAGAATGTTCAGGTACTTTTATAGGATATGGGATAAATTTAGATATAAAAATAAAAATAAAGATAAAAGTGAAGTAATAGCAGCTGCAATCTATACATATAAAGGTAAAAGAGGAAAAGATAAAAAATATGTATATAAGGTTCCAAAGATTAAAGATGAAATTTTAACATATAATTTCAGAACTATAGATGTTGAAAAGCTAGACTTAGAAAAAATAAGCTTTGATAATCCATTAAGAATAGTGTTTAATATGGCAAAAACATTATTAAAGACATCATCAAAAGATATAGATATATATAATGCAAAAATACAGCTTGCAGAAGAATTATCAGAATATGATAAAGTGAAAAATGAGGAACAGGTTAAAGCCTTAGCAGATTTCTTAGAATATT
>CAZPRO010000337.1:0-2064 GCA_964588775.1 uncultured Clostridium sp. | reverse complement strand
GCAAGTATTGAAGGGATAGCTTTAAGTGCTGATGTTTCATGTGCAAATTTTTTAAACCTGTGAATTAAGTAGCCTGTTCATGTTTTTTTGCTGTTTTTTCCATCAAGATTCGCGACAAATTATGATTTATACGAAAAAGGAACTGTTCACTAATCTGCTTAGTGCAACAGTTCCTCTTAACTTGGTTTAATAAATTAATTATTATCTATATCTTCTTCACTTATAATTTGATTTATTGGTGCTCCTGGTGCTACCATTGGAAATGCTTTCTTATCAATATCTATAACATAATCAATAAGAACAGGACCTTTTTCACTTATGGCTTTCTTAAGCACTGGCTCCAATTCTTCTGGTTTGGTAACTCTAAATCCCTGTCCTCCAAAGGCTTCTATAAGCTTAACATAATCTGTTGGTCTGTCAAGAGTAGTTTCTGAATATCTTTCTTCATAGAAAAGATTCTGCCATTGTCTTACCATACCAAGACAATTATTATTTATCACAATCTGTATCATTGGAAGGTTATTTTTAACAGCAGTTACAAGCTCCTGACAGTTCATTCCAAAGCTTCCGTCACCAGCTATATTAATAATCTGCTTATTCGGATTTCCAACCTGTGCTCCCATTGCAGCACCAAGTCCATATCCCATGGTTCCAAGTCCTCCTGAGGTTATAAAGGTTCTTGGGATTTTAAAATCAAAATAATTTGCAGCCCACATTTGATGCTGTCCTACTTCAGTAGATATTATAAAACTTCCATCATTTAATTCATTTAATTTCTTAAACAAAAATTCAGGAGTATTATATTCTTCCGTTACAGCTTTATTTTTTTCCTTTAAGGAATCCACATAATTAGTCCATTCTTCATTGTTTTTACTTTCTATAAGTGGATATATTTTATTTAAAGCTTCTTTTAAATCTCCAATAATACATGAATCAACTTTAACATTTTTATTTATTTCTGCTGGATCAATGTCTATATGAAGGATCTTTGCATTTTTTACATGATTTTGATTACTTATTACCCTATCACTGAATCTTGCACCTAAAGTAATAATAAGATCACATTTGGTTGCTGCAATATTAGATGCCTTAGTTCCATGCATTCCAATCATTCCTGTGTATAGTTTATGGTCATTAGGGAAACCTGACATACACATTAATGATGTAGATACTGGCGAATTAATTTTCTCTGCAAATTTAATTAATTCTTCAGATGCTTCTGATATTACAACTCCTCCACCAGCATAAATAAATGGTTTTTCACTTTGATTAATTAATTGAACAGCTTCCTCTATAGAAGCATCAGTAATTTTTTCTACACTTCTCTTGACTTCCTTAGGCTCTATTGGAACATAAGTAGTCTTATGTGCTGTTATATCCTTTGGTATATCAATAAGAACAGGACCTGGTCTTCCTTCCTGTGCTATATAAAATGCATCTCTTATTATATTTTGTAAATCTTTAACATCCTGTACTATATAATTATGCTTTGTAATAGGCATAGTTATTCCCTTAATGTCAACTTCCTGAAAACTATCTTTTCCAAGCAATGGTGTTGTAACATTACCTGTTATGGCCACCATTGGCACTGAATCCATATATGCAGTAGCTATACCTGTAACTAAATTTGTAGCCCCTGGTCCTGATGTTGCAAGACAGACACCAACCTTTCCAGTTGATCTTGCATATCCATCTGCTGCATGAGCCGCATTTTGCTCATGTGCTGTAAGTACATGATGTATTTTATCTTTATATTTGTATATTTCATCATATATATTTAGAACTGCTCCACCTGGATAACCAAATATTGTGTCTACTCCTTCATCAAGAAGTGACTTTATAAGTATTTCAGCTCCAGTTAATAACATAGTGCCACCCCTTTTCTATACTTTCTTATAGTTAACAATTGACAGTTTATAGTTAAAGTATATTTTTAGCCCATTAGAATATACCAATTATCTATAAACTGTCATCATTTTACCTGACTATTTTAATATTGCTCCTTCAGCTGCTGAACTTACTAATTTAGCATATCTAGCTAAGTATCCTTCTTTAACCTTTGGT
>CAZPRO010000336.1:0-2064 GCA_964588775.1 uncultured Clostridium sp. | reverse complement strand
TATTTCTTTTGCTGGAAGGGGTATAATGGTGAAACCTATTTTGAACATTTTAAGAAAAACCAAAACTCCTATTTTATTAATATGTTCAACAGAAGATAATCCCATAAAGGAATATGCAGATTATATATTAAATTTATGTTCCTTAGAAAATCATTATAATAAGATTTCTTCTTTTTCTACAAGATTATCATTATTATATATTTTAGATATATTATATACATGCTATTTTAAGGCAGATTATAAAACAAATCAAAGAAAAAAGCTGGATGGATATGCATCTATTAAGGGTTCAACTGAATAGAAGCAAGAAGAAAGTTTATAATATTTAGTTAAGAAAGGATGTGTCCAGCATGGGTAGGGGCAGAAGATATAGTCAAGAATATAAAGATATGATAGTTGAATCAGTTAAATCTGGGAGGACAGTTACTGAGATTGGTAAGGAATATGGAATTGCTAATTCAACTATAAATGGATGGGTTAATAAAAGCAGGGAAATTAAGATTAATGATGAAGAGGTTATTACAGATTTATCCATTGAAATTATCATAATGGAATATGGACAGTATATTTATAACTTATCATTAAAGCTATGTGCCAACTATGAAAATGCAGAAGATTTGGCACAGGAAACATTTATTAAGGCATGGAAAAATATAAATACACTTAAACAGCCAGCAGCAATCAAAAAATGGCTGCGCGTAATTTGTATAAATGAATTTCGCATGATGTTAAGAAATAAAGAAAATAAAAATATATACTTTGAAGATATTGACCAATTGGAGCATGATGGTTCTTTATTAATAGAAAGCAAATCAGCTGTCATTGATGAAATACAAACTTCTGAAGAAGTCAAAAAATTACGTGATGGGTGCTTTTTAGCCATGACAAGAAAGCTGACTCTTAACCAGCGTATAACCTTTTCTTTAATTGATATGTTTGGTCTATCAATTAAAGAAGTTTCGGAAATACTTGACATTACCCCTAAGGCAGTTAAAGGGTTGTTATATAGAGCAAGAATGAATTTGGAAAGTTTTTTTAAGGAACATTGCAGCTTTTTAGATATAAACAATCCCTGTTCCTGTGAAGCATGGGCTTCTTTTATGCAGGATAGAGCAAAAATGCAGGCATTTATGAAGCAGAAAATAGAGTATTTAGATTATAGGTCAAAAGGATATGTTTATGACCCAGATGTAAGAAATAAAATTTTACATTTCTATGGAAATATGCCAGAACAACGACCTAGTAATGAATGGTTTGAAAAAGTCATTTTACTTGTGAAGAATTTTTATAAATAATTTTATATAAAAGCGGGACTTTACTTTTTTTCTATCATCTATATTTATGTAGAGAGAAAGGAGATGCATAATATGGTTAATGAATATATTTTAGAGTTAGAACAAACCATTACTGATAAAGAAAACTTAGCTTTAATACGTTCTTTATCCAAAAAATTTGTTAAGGAACATTCAAAAGATGAATGTTGGGAATTTAGTGCTGAAGCATGGAAATCAAAGTATTTTCAAGTACAGGAAATGGCTGTATTTATTTGTGGATATATAGCAGACAGGGTGGAAGCTGCCTATGATTTTCTTGAAAAAATTGTCCCTGCTCATACAGATTGGCGTGTTCAGGAAGTATTGGCTATGGCTTTTGATAGTTATTGTAAAAGTATAGGCTATGAAAATGCAATGCCAAGTATTCAAAAATGGTTAGATAGCAAGTGCGATAAAAATAGGCGTGCTGTCACAGAAGGACTAAGAGTATGGACTAGCCGTCCCTATTTTAAAGAAAATCCCCAAATAGCAATCTCTATATTATCAAATTTGCGGGAAGATGAAAGTGAATATGTAAGAAAATCTGTTGGAAATGCCTTAAAAGACATAAGTAAGAAAAATTCAGAATTGGTAAAAGATGAGTTGAAAAAATGGGATTTATCAAACAAGAAAGAATTGCAGGTATATAAACATGCAGTTAAATTTCTAGAAAAAAAACAATTACTATAATTAAGCTAAGAACTAAAAACTAAGAACTAAGAGTTGAGGAAATTTTTCTTTCAGAAAAATA
>CAZPRO010000335.1:0-2067 GCA_964588775.1 uncultured Clostridium sp. | reverse complement strand
AAAAGCAGATGGAAAGATTCATTGATTTCTCTGATGGAAAAGCTCTTTTAGTTAATAATGCAGACTGGTTATTAAATTTAAACTATGTGGATTTCTTAAGAGAAGTTGGTGTTCATTTTACTGTAAATAGAATGCTCACAGCTGAATGCTTTAAACAAAGAATGGAAAAGGGCTTATCATTCCTTGAATTTAACTACATGTTAATGCAGGGATATGATTTCTATGTATTAAATCAAAAATATAATTGTAAAATGGAACTTGGTGGAGATGACCAATGGTCTAATATGATAGCTGGAGTTGAATTAGTTAGAAGAAAAGCTCAAGGTCAGGCTATGGCTATGACTTGTACTTTACTTACAAACAGTCAGGGACAAAAGATGGGTAAAACTGTAGGTGGTGCTTTATGGTTAAATCCAGAAAAAACATCCCCATTTGATTTCTATCAATATTGGAGAAATGTTGATGATGCAGATGTTGAAAAATGTTTAGCACTTCTTACATTTTTACCAATGGATGAAGTAAGAAGATTAGGTGCTTTAGAAGGCTCAGAAATCAATAAGGCAAAAGAAGTTCTTGCATATGAAATAACTAAACTTGTTCATGGTGAAGAAGAAGCTAAAAAAGCAGAAACTACAGCAAAAGCATTATTTGCTGGTGGAGCAGATATGTCAAATGTTCCAACAATAACTATAAGCAAAGAGGATTTAGGAAAAACATTACTAGATATAATGGCTTCAAATAAGATTGTTCCATCTAAAAAAGAAGGAAGAAGATTAATTGAACAAGGTGGTCTTTCACTTAATGGAGTTAAAGTTGAAGATGTAAACAGATTATTAAATGCTGAAGATTTTCAAGATAACAGTGTGTTGATAAAAAGGGGAAAGAAAAACTATAATAAAATTGAATTAGCTTAAAAATAAGAGAAATAAGAGATATTTGATTGTAACATGTTTATGAATACAATAAATATCTTTTATTTTTATAATTATATTAATTTATACTATGTGAATTTTGTTGAATTTGATATAATAAGATTTAAGAAAATGTTTACGGAAAATATGAATTAATATGATAATTATAGGAGTGATATGCTTATGAAAATAATATTTAATGCAGATGATTTTGGATTATCAAAAGCAACAAGTCTTGGAATTATTGAGGCACACAAAAATGGAGTGATAAAATCAACAAGTCTTATGTGTAATATGAAGGATGCAGAATATGCAGCAAATTTAGTAAGGGGATATAATAATCTTGGTGTGGGAATGCATTTTGTCATGACAGCAGGTTTTCCATTATGCAGTGATGTACCATCATTAACTGATGAAAATGGTGCATTTAAGAAAAATGATGTAATTATGAATACAGCTGCAATAGAAGATATAAGAAAAGAATTTAAGGCTCAGTTTGAAAAAATGTTATCATTTGGAATTACACCGACTCATATTGACAGTCATCATCATATGCATGAAAATGACATGGTATTAACTGTTGTTAAAGAATTTGCTGAAAAGTACAAATTACCAATAAGAGTGTTTGACAATCTTAACTTAGACAACCTATCTGAAGATAATAAAAACATACATGAAGTTTTAGAGTATTATGGAGAAGGCAATATAGATGTAAAAAATCTTATTTCAATTCTTGAAAAATATAAAAATACAGAAATAATAGAAATAATGTGTCATCCAGCATATGCAGATCAGGATCTTTTAAAAAAGACTTCTTATAATATGGAAAGAACAAAAGAATTAGTCACATTAACAAGTGAAGAATTGAAAAATTATATTAAGGATAATGATATAGAACTTATAAATTACAAACATATAAAATAGAATGTATATTAAAAAATAGGTATTGTATAAGCTGTGTACAATACCTATTTTTCTATTTATTACATTTCATCAAAGCTGTCTTTGATTTCTAGATTTTCACGTCTGTTATCTAATGGATTAAGATTTATATGATGAATTTTTTGACCTTCATAAGCATTCATAATAACAGAATCAAGCCTTACTCTTCCTTCTGGGGTATTGGCTACTACACATGGTTCACCATTTATTTTAT
>CAZPRO010000334.1:0-2068 GCA_964588775.1 uncultured Clostridium sp. | reverse complement strand
TCATTATTTTCTATTACGAGAATATCATAATATTTATTCTACGACAATTATTTTATCACCCAGGGAATTTTCACGGTTTTTATTGTAAATGTTGGTACCAGTATCTGAAAGATACATTTTGATATGCTTGCCTTGCTTTATCTGTGTAGTTGTACCACGACGTATCTCATTAAGAATAGTGTTTATGAACGATTAAGCTCTTTAGCTATTTTATACGCTGAATATCCATCTTTAAGGCGTACTTCTATAGTCAAATGTTCTTTAATTCAAATGTTTATTTTTACGTGATTCTGTGTTATGATTTTGGTGATCCATAGTGATTATCATCCGTGTTTTTTTGTTGCACTTAAATCATAACACAGATAATCTACTATGGATTTTTTATTAGTTCAATTTCATTATACAATTAGTCTACAAAAAATATATAATTATTTTTTGTAAGATGTATTTATGAAAATGTTTATTGTTTAATAGAATTTTTTATCGGTTCTGTAATATTATCTATCATATTATTTTTTACACATAAATTTTTTACCACTACGAAAGTGGTAAATATAAAAACATCAACATACAATAACTTTATAGAAAGTTAAGTATATTGGTGCTTTCAAGCATTACTAGTTATTAATAAACAGTTTGAAAAACGATTCCCGTATGGGTTACCAAGCCACAATCTACGCATTTGAGTTATGTAAATGTACGTAGATTTTTTGTTGTTTTAACAACATTATTCTAAGGAGTTGGATACAGTATTAGGAAAACTTCTACGAAAAAAATATTCTAGTATTGAAGAAATGAAAAAAGATAAATATAGTGAGATTATACAAAAATTGAGTATAATAAATTGAAAGTTAAAAAAGTTAAAAAGGAAATGGGGATAAGTAAAAAATGAAAGCATTACTTGTAATAGATATCCAAAAAGGATATATAGAAAGATATGATAAGTGTTTACTTACTAGAATAAATCAACGAATACAATATGCTGTTGAAAATCAAGAACTTGTTATATATGTCAAGAATATTCGAAAGTTAAGAAATGGCACGAAAATCAATGAATTAGCAGATAACTTAAATTTATGTTCATCATATGTTATATGTAAAGAAACTGCCAGTGCATTTACAAATGAGGAATTACTTGATATTTTTAGGCAAAATCAAATTATTGAAATCGAGATAGTTGGAATTGATGGTAATTATTGCATAGCTAGTAGTGCAATAGACGCACAAAGGCAAGGATATAAAGTAATATTGCCATGTGAGTATATAGGAGCACAAAATATAGAGCGATTTGAAAAAAAGAAACTATCTTTAGTGGAAAAAGGGATTACAGTTATATAGGTGAATTCTTGTTTAGTTATGAGTTTGTTACTACATTATAAGTCGTATTGAAAATTGTGCAGCATTAGGAACACCAGTATAACAACAGTAGGTGATGTATTGCTCAATCAAAAGAAAACAGAGTAGTTGAGAGCAGCCATCAGGATTACTCTTTCATATTATTGGACAATTATGGAACTTTTAAGTGGCAGGTTTTAAACATAAATCTACAGAAATATATCATGGATTGTATTGAATATATGTATATAGGAAATATGTAGTAAATAAAAAAATGATCTTTGAAAAATGAATACTGTCATATTTACAAAATATGTTATAATTAATTGAAAAATAAATTAGAATTTGGAGGTAAATAGAATGGAAATTAGACTTGGCAATATATGTGATATTGATAATTGGATGGAGCTTGTAGAGAAAGTAAAAGATAATTTTCCAGGCCTTGAAACAAAAGAAGCTATGGCTGAACATAAAAATACCGTTTTATCTTTTTTAAATAAAGAATCTGCTATATGTACAGTTATTGATAATAAGATTGTTGGAACACTATTATTCTCGAAAGACAACAATATGCTTTGTTTTTTAGCAGTTGATGTTGATTATCGTAGACAACATATTGCTGAAAAAATGGTTTCATATATGCTTGAATTTATGGATTCAAAAAAAGATGTAGTTCTTACCACATATCGTGCTGGCATACCAGAAGGAATACCAGCAAGAGCCTTTTATAAGC
>CAZPRO010000333.1:0-2070 GCA_964588775.1 uncultured Clostridium sp. | reverse complement strand
TATCGTCTGTTTATGAGGATCTTAAAATTCAACTGCAGGAAATATTTAATTAAAATATAAATAAAAATGCTGTTATAATTAAATAACAGCATTTTTATTATTATGATTAAAATTTTATAAATATTTATTTAAAGAAAAATTACCCCTAAAACAAATACAATGGAAATTATTGATTTTTATGTTATAATTAATGAAAAAAGTTTAAAGGGAGAAAAGAAATATGGGGATTTTTGATATAATTTTTGATAAGGCTTCAAATAAAAAATTATCATTTGACAATCCAGTGTTTATAAAAGAATTTGAGAGAAAAAATGATACAATAAAAGTTTTAGAAGGTTTACTTAAGGAACCTGAAAAATATGATGTAAAAAAAGTTCAAACTGATTTAAAGTTATTTAATGAAGGAATGATTGGGGAAGAAAAAGTTTCATTTGAATTAAAGAATAGTCATATGCCTATTTTAATTATACATAATCTTGATTGTAAATTTAATAATTTAAATGCTCAAATAGATTACATAATAATATCTCAATCCTATATTATTGCAGTAGAATGTAAAAATATGATTGGAGATTTAGAAATAACTAATAGTGGTGAATTTATAAGGCACTATAAGAATTCATATGGTAAATATTACAAAAAAGAGTGTATGTATAGTCCTATAACTCAGAATGAACGACATGCATATCTTTTAAAAGATATTTTAAATCATATGAATGTAGTGGATAAGAGTGTAATTGATAATATTGTATTAAGTAAAATAGTATTAACAAATCCAAAAACTTATATAAATAAAAGGTTTGCACCAAAGCAAATAAAAGATAAAGTAATAAGAGCAGATCAAATTATTGATGTTATGCATAAATTAAGTGATGAATATAAACCTGTTTTATCTGAAGATGATATGAAATGTATAGCAAATAAATTGTTAGTATATCAAAATTTTGATGAGAAGAACATTAATATAGAAAAATATAAGCTTAATGTAAATAATAAAGAACCTAAAGAAAAGAATATTAAAGCTGAAGAAATAGTTGTAAATAATAAAAAAGATACAGAAGAAATAGAAAAAAGTCCTTTATATAATGAGTTAAAATCTTATAGATATAATAAGAGCAAAGAAGAAAAAATAAAACCTTATATGATTTTTTATAATAATACTTTAGAACAGATTGTTACAGACAAGCCTACTAATAAAGATGACCTTATGAAGATTAAAGGAATAAGTACTGTTAAATGTGATAAGTATGGTCAAGACATTATAAAAATAGTAGCTAAATATGTCTAATTTAAATTGTCATATGACAATTACAAAAACTATATAGAAGTATAAAATCACCTTATACAAAATTGTGAGGTGATTTTTGTATATAAAAAAGTAGCACTTTTAATGATTTAGTTAGTAAAAGGTTATTCAAACAAAAAAATATTGTTTTAAAAAGAAGAAAGGCAGTTGATTAAATGAACATATTTACAAGGATTAAACAGGAAAAGAAATTTAGTAATAATGAAAAAGTAATTGCAAACTATATACTTAATCATCCTGAAGATTTTATAAAGAGAACCATAGAAGAAATATGTAGTGAATGCTTTGTTTCAATTCCTACACTATATCGTTTTTGTACAAAGCTTGGATTATCGGGGCTGTCAGATTTAAAGGTAAAAATGTCTGCTTCATTAACCTTATATCTTCAGGAAAATAATGAGTTTAATTTTGATTATCCAGTTACACCAAATCAAACAAATTATGAAATAATGTTAAATCTTAAAGAAGATTATAGGCAGACAATTAATGAAACTATGAATTTATTTAATTTAGATGAACTGAGCAGAGCTGTTTCTGCAATGAAAAGTGCAGAAATAATTGATGTATATACTTCAGCAGGAAATATTTATTTTGCTGAAAATTTTAAATTTCAAATGGCAGAAATAGGAGTAAATATTAATGTTCCAGTTGAAGAATATTACCAAAGATTAAGTGCAGCAAACAGTAATTCTTCTCATTTAGCTATTTTTATTTCTTTTGCTGGAAGGGGTATAATGGTGAAACCTATTTTGAACATTTTAAGA
>CAZPRO010000332.1:0-2132 GCA_964588775.1 uncultured Clostridium sp. | reverse complement strand
AGAAAATAATTTCCTGTTCCATGTATAATATCATAAGGAATTCCTGCTATATAATAAGCAGTTCCTGCTTTTACTCCTGCAAAAATTATATTTGGAATAGTATAAAGCAATCCAAACATAAAACCAAAAATTCCTGAATATACTGCCATTCTTAAATACTTTCCTTCCAAACTTTTGCTCAACCTGCATGTAAAAAAACTAAATGCCGGCCATATTATAACATAGCCAAACCACCATGTTCCAAAACCATAAAGCAGTCCCATCATAACAACAAATATAGCTACAATATATAAGGCTTTTTCTTTATATATTAAAGAATATATTATAATAAACAGTGTTACCAGTTCTATATTAGGAATAAAGCTCAATGCCATTTGGCTTAAAGTTAAAATTGCAGACAGAATAGCAAATAAAATAATTTCTTTTACTGAAAACTTCATTTTTACCACCCTGTTGTTAATACAAGTTTTACTTCATCTTTATCATTTATCATGACATCATCTATTCCCCTTTGTGAACTTTCTCCATTAATAATAAGATTCCACCACTGCTGCTTGGAATCATCTGCTTTTCTTCCATTTACACCAGTTACAAATCTTCCATAGGAATCTTTTTTGTATTGTATTAATCCTTGTTTATCTAAATCATCTCCTAATGATGATTCTGTTGTTTTTAGTTCAAATTTTTCATTAAATGAATTTTCTGTATCAGTAACTATAAGAGTGTATTCTTTCATTCCATATACAGCATTACTGTTTACATATGCTTTATACCCAAAAATTCCACATACTGCAATAATAAGTACTAACAAAGATACTATTATCTTCTTATCAAATATTGATTTTTTCATAATATCACCACAATCTAAATATAATTATTTTCTAATACTCTTTAGTATATACTGGAGAGTATATTTTTAAAACATATATATATTAACAGATTTTAATGCTTTATGCACCTGCTGCAATTTAATCTATTTTAATAAAAATAGAGATTGTCCTAGTTTTCACCAAAAACAATCTCTACTAACAAATTTCTATTTAAAATATTTATCCATTTTCATTAGAACTGCCATATTTCCTTTAATTTTAAATTTTCTTTTTATAAAGGCATCTGCTCCATTGATTTTTCCTTCTGAAATATCTTTCCATACATCAAATGTAGTTTCAATTCTTGTAGTATATTTTAAAAATTCTGATGTTTTTATTTCACATTTATCCTTCTTTAAAACAAGCTGATATGTTTCATTCAAATCACTAAAATACATTTCAAGTATAATATCTTTTTTATATGAATCCTTGTTGTATGCCTGTGCCATTCCTTCTATAAATTCAAAACCTTTTTTACTATGACTTTCTTCTGTATTTATTGTAATATCTCCATCATTTTCATCCTCATCATCATTATCAATCATACTATCCCAATGCATATTAGCTAAAGAAATGAATTGTTCTTCATCATCAAGTAATAATTCACTTACCTTTTCCTTTGTTTCATCACTTATCTTAAAGTTTTCAATAAATTCTTCTCCCGCTTTCCTTACCCATCCTAAATATTCTTTTTTTCTTTCTTCTAAGAATGGCTGTTTAAATAATTCTCCCTGGGGACATAATATTTTTTCATACTTTCCTTTAAATAATCTATTAAATTGTGCTATTACTCCATCATAATTATCACTTATACTAAAGAAACCACAAGTTGAAATTAATACATGCTTCTGACTAGATAAATCAAATCTTGATGGATGTCCATTATTTCCATCATCTTTCTTACTTATATAAGGCTTGTTTAATGGCAATAGTCTGTCCATAAATGCTTTAATATGTGATGGCATTCCATAATAATATAAAGGGAATGACCATATTAATATATCTGCTTTCACAACCTTATCTAATAAATCTTTCATGTCATCTTTAATTACACATTTTCCCGGAGTTGCAGTCCAGCATCCAAAACATCCTCTGCATGGTTTAATATCTTTCTTTATGATATCGATAGCTTCAACTTCATTATCTTTATTTGAAATAATTCCTTCTATAAATGCATTAGTTAATATAATAGTATTACTATTCTCACATCTAGGGCTTCCATTTAACACTAATATTTTCATTTTAACTACCTCCATAAATATT
>CAZPRO010000331.1:0-2140 GCA_964588775.1 uncultured Clostridium sp. | reverse complement strand
AGATGTGCAATAAAAAACATGAAATAATGTGAATTATATGTTATAATAAATGAGAAAGTCGAGTAGCAGAAAGCGTAAATCCAGATGAGGATTTACGCTTATTTTTGTGAAAAAATTGCTATTAGATGAAAAATGGTTGTGGTAGCTTTCCGAAAAAGACTCCGAAAAAAAGGAGGTAAAATGAGTAAAAATGTAAAAATGAATAAGATGGGTGCAGAGCCCATATCAAAAGTAATGTTGATCATGGGAATACCTATGATTTTATCAATGGTGTTGCAGGCCTGCTACAATATTGTGGACAGTATGTTTGTGGCAAGGATACCTGACAGTGATGGAATTATTCATGCTGGAGAATATGCAGTAAATGCACTTACTCTTGCATTTCCAGTTCAAATGCTCATTGTAGCATTTGGTATCGGAACAGGAGTTGGTGTAAATGCGTTATTATCCAAAACACTAGGAGAAAAAAATCAGGAAAAGGTAGCAAAAGTAGCAGGAAATGGTGTGTTTCTTGGCATTATAATATATGTTGCTTTCTTTATATTTGGAATATTGTGTACTAAGATTTATCTAAAATCTCAGACAAGTGATGCAGTTATATTATCAATGGGAAATACATATCTATCTATATGTACACTATTATGTTTTGGTATGATACTATTTTCAATTTATGAAAAACTGCTTCAGTCAACAGGAAAAACCATTTTTTCTACCATAGCTCAGATAGCAGGTGCAGTAACTAATATTATTTTAGATCCTGTTCTTATATTTGGATATTTTGGATTACCTGCAATGGGAATTGCAGGTGCTGCTTATGCAACTGTACTTGGACAAGTAGTCTCAATGGTTCTTGCTATGATGTTCCACTATAAAAAGAACACAGAAGTTAAGAGTGGAAGAAAATATCTTAAGCCTGAAGGCTATATTATTCGTGAGATATATAATATAGGTCTTCCAGCAATTATTATGCAGGCGCTTATGTCCTTCATGACATATGGAGTGAATATTATTTTTGGTGCAGTTTCTACTGCAGCAGTAACTTCTTATGGGATTTTTTATAAGATTCAGCAGTTTGTATTTTTTGCAGGATTTGGGCTTAGAGATGCTATTACTCCAATAGTATCCTTTAATTATGGAATGGGAGATAAAAAACGAGTTAAAGATGGAATCAAATATGGTGTTATGTATATATCAATAATTATGATTGTAGGAACTGTTTTACTAGAAATATTTGCAGCGCCACTTGTAACACTTTTTGGAATGTCTGCTGAAACAGCACAACTTTGTATTCTTGCAATCCGCATTATCTCAGCAGGATTCTTGTTTGCAGGAGGAAATATTGCTCTGCAGGGAGTATTTCAGGCACTTGGATGTGGAATTAGTTCACTTGTAATATCATTGTTAAGATTACTTGTAATTGTATTACCCCTTGCATGGCTTTTAAGTCTGCTTTCAAATGCACTTGATGTTATGTGGATTGCTTTTCCCATAGCAGAACTAATTGCATGCATTGTTGCAATAGGTCTTATGATTCGTGCAAATAAGTTAATAATAAATGAAATGGAGGAACGTTCATGAGAAGAATTATAACAATTAGCAGAGAATTCGGTAGTGGAGGAAGAACTATTGGAAAGTTAGTTGCCGATAAACTTGGAATTAACTATTATGATAAGGAACTTATTGAAAAGATTGCAGAAGAAACTGGATTTTCAAAAAAATTTATTGAACAGAATGGAGAATATGCCAGAGGAAAAAATTTATTCAGTTATGCCTTCCTTGGCAGAACTACACAAGGAAAGTCAGTAGAAGATTGCATATGGGAAACTCAGAGAAATATAATACTTAATCTTGCAGAAAAAGAAAGTTGTGTTATTGTAGGAAGATGTGCAGATTATATTTTGTCTGACAGAGATGACTGTTTGAATGTTTTTATTCATGCAGATAAAGAATTTAAAAAAGACAGAATAGTAAAACTTTACGGAGAAACTGCAGATAAACCTGAAAAACGTTTAAAGGATAAAGATAAAAGACGTAGTGTGAATTATAAATTTTATACAGACAGGCAATGGGGAAAGGCTAGTAATTATCATATTTGTTTAGACAGCAGTGAAATTGGAATTGATAGATGTGTTGAGATAAT
>CAZPRO010000330.1:0-2141 GCA_964588775.1 uncultured Clostridium sp. | reverse complement strand
CTTTAACAAACAAATCTATTATAATACACGCTTACGGGTGTGTCAACAATTTTTTGGTATTAATAAAAAACTTTTTCTAATATCAATCCATTAGGTGGTACACACATACCTGCTCTTTTCCTATTTTTTTCTTTAATTATATCTACAATTTCATGAGGTTCTATTTTTCCATTTCCAACTTTTAAAAGGGTACCAACTATAATTCTAACCATATTATACAAAAATCCATCCCCTGTAATATATATAACAATTTTATCTTCTTCATTTTTAATGTATAGTTCACTTATAGTACGTACAGTAGTCTTTATAGAACTTCCTGGAGACATAAATGCACTAAAGTCATGTGTACCTATAAAATATTTGCAAGCTTCTCGCATTTTATCCAAATTAATATGATGTCTATAATGATATAAATATTGATGTCCTAAGGACAGTCTTTCATATCTATTTATTATTGTATATGAATAAGTCTTTCCTTTGGATGAATATCTAGCGTGAAATTCCAAACTAACTTCCTCTGATTTTACAATTGATACATCTTCAGGCAGCCTTGCATTAATTGCTTCTCTAAACTTATCTCCTGGAATTGTACTGTTAGTAAAAAAATTTGCCACTAAACCTTTTGAATGAACACCTGCATCTGTTCGTGAACTTCCATTAATCTCAACTTGTTCATTTGTGGCCTTTAATATAGCTTTTTCAACTACTAGCTGCACAGTTCTTCCTTTAGGCTGCTTCTGCCACCCACAAAAATTGCTGCCATCAAATTCTATTATTATCTTTATATTTCTCATACGTATTCCTCTTAATTAAACAGGGGCACTGCTCAATTTATTACAGCTGCCCCAAAATAATATTTATTGTCCATCTAAATTACATTTTTTATAAAAAACCTTATATATATACTCCATACAATCAGCAGTAAAAATACAATAAATGCAATTAAGTCTTTTGAAGTAAACTTTAAAACCTTCATTCTAGTTCTTCCAGCTCCTCCTCTATACCCCCTTGCTTCCATAGCCATAGCTAATTCATCTGCTCTTCTGAAGGAACTTATAAATAATGGGACTAATAAAGGTATTAAATTTTTAGCTTTTTGTATCAAACCACCATTTTCAAAATCAGCCCCTCTTGCTTTTTGAGCTTTCATTATTTTATCAGTTTCATCCATTAATGTAGGAATAAATCTTAATGCAATTGTCATCATCATAGCTAGTTCATGTGCTATTTCTTTACCTATTGGTCTAAGAAGTTTCTCAATACCATCTGTTAATTCTATAGGTGATGTAGTTAATGTTAATATTGATGTTCCTACTATTAATAATACTAATCTTATAGCCATAAAACCAGCTATACTTAATCCTTCTTTATAAATTGATAAAAAGCCTATTTTACATACTAAAGTTTCAGGTGTACCTTTTACCATAAATGTATTTAATAAAGCTGTTAATATTACCAAAAATATTATAGGTTTTAATCCATTAAAAATATATCGTAATGGTATTTTTGCAATTAATATTACTATAGCTAAAAATAATACCACTGCAATATAACCAGTAAATTTATTAATAAAAAACAGACATACTATAAATAGCAATGATAATAATATTTTTGTTCTAGGATCAAGTTTATGTATAAAAGATTCTCCTGGTAGATACTGTCCTATTGTAATATCCTTCAACATCTCTATTCCGCCTCCTTTATACTGCCTTTTAATGCTTTAATTATTTGCTCTTTAGCTTCTTCAATTGTGTATATATTATCATTAATATTAAAACCTCTTTTCTTCAACTCTCTAGCTAAATATGTCACTTGAGGCACAGCTAAACCTATTTTCTCCAATATATCAATTTCTTTAAAAACTTCTGCTGTAGATCCTTGCAATTCTATTTTGCCATGATTCATAACAATAATTCTCTGAGCCATATTAGCTACATCTTCCATGCTATGACTAACTATTATTATTGTCATTTTAGATTCTTTGTGAAGTTTCTTTATTTGATTTAAAATATCATCTCTTCCCTTAGGATCCAACCCAGCTGTAGGCTCATCTAAAATTAGAGTAGTTGGTTTCATAGCCAAAACTCCTGCTATTGCAACTCTTCTTTTCTGTCCTCCACTTAAATCAAAAGGTGATTTAT
>CAZPRO010000329.1:0-2149 GCA_964588775.1 uncultured Clostridium sp. | reverse complement strand
TTCCTGTAATTAACGGCTTAACAAATGAAGAACATCCTTGTCAGGTTCTTGCTGATCTTATGACAATCCGCGAAAACAAAAATATTCTTGAAGGTTTGAAAGTAGCATTTATTGGAGATGGACACAATATGGCAAATTCTCTTGTAACTGCCTGCTTAAAAATAGGAATGAACTTTTCCATTGCTTCTCCTGAGCAATATAGAATAAATAATGCTTACATAAAACGTGCACAGGAACTTGCTGAAAAAGAAAATGTTAAATTTGAATATATGACTTCACCAGAAGAAGCTGTAAAAAATGCTGATGTGGTCATAACTGATGTATGGACAAGTATGGATCAGGAAGCTGAAACAGAAAAAAGATTAAGTATATTTAAAAATTATCAGGTTAATTCCAATCTTCTTAAGTTAGCTGATGAAAATGCAATCGTTCTTCATTGCCTTCCTTGTCATAGAGAACAAGAAATCACTTCAGAAATAATGGATGAATTTGCTGATATTATCTTTGATGAAACAGAAAATAGATTACATGTTCAAAAAGCTATTTTAGTTAAATTACTCAAATAATCATATTATAAGCAAAGGAACTGCTACACTTAATATAGTGTTACAGTTCCTTCTATGGTTTTTAGATTATGAATTTTCCGTTCAATATAAATATTTAATAATACTTATATTCTATGTTCATATTCCTCTACCATTCTTTTTACCATTTCTCCTCCTACGGAACCACACTGTCTTGAGCTTAAATCTCCATTATAATCTTTAAATGGTACTCCTAGTTCTTGAGCTACTTCATTCTTAAATTTTGCTAATCCTGATTTTGCTTCTGGAACTAATGCTTTGTTTGACATTACGATCCCCTCCTCGGTTAATTTGGTATTTATCAATAAAATAATTATCTTATTGACACTATTATATTAACCATTAATATTTTTTATATACCTGGTATTTATTACAATATTTCTAATTATTTAGGATAGATACTTCTTTTAATATCTGTCTTGAAATTTCTGATGTATCAATATCTTCATAGATATTGTTTAATATTTCAAAACATATAACATTTGCTTCATATATTGCTTCCTGAGTTAAAAAAGCACTATCTTTTAACTTATTCAAATACTTATTCATTTCAACAAAGAATCTTTTCACTTCAAAGCTTATTGTTTCATCATCAATAAAATCATATAGCATATTATAAATTCTTTTTCCTAAATCAAATATTTTCAGTGGAAGAAGAAGATAACAGTTGGATTCATATACTGACTTTAAATCATATTTCCATCCTTTTAAAATATTAAATTTATAAAAAAATGTTTTATCATTATTATTTAAAGTAAGATCCAAAACATCTGGCACAAGCATATTGGAATTAAGCATTAGAATGTATGGATTATTATTCTTATTGAACAACTTATTCTTCTCATTATAATCAAGATTATTTTTAAATATACTTAATATATTTTCAACACTATCTTCATTCAGTTCCCTATATATTATAATTGCTAGATTATCACAATCTTTAACATTTAAAACAATTTTATATTGAGCTTGTTGATATTCATTTTCAAGTATTAATAATAAATCGTAAGCTATTTCAATTTTTTTTGATAGATTAAAATCTTCTAAAATAGTTAAAGCTGTGTTATTAATATCCCATCCATCATTATATATTGAATTTATAAGATGTACTATTGCAATCTTATTATTCAACGTAAAAATCCTTTTTATTATATCACATAAAAGTTTTTCAGATTTATTCTTCTTTTCAATATTATATATAACATTTCTATTTAAAAATTTCTCTTTAAATTCATCATAAATATGGCTTTCTAAAGTTTCCTCTATAATGCTTCTTGAATATTTACTGTTGATTTGATTTTTTTTCTTAATAAAATTCACTTCAATCACTTTATTCATTTACCACACCTCATAACGGATTATAACCATAATATGAATATCTTAAACAATATTTGCACATTTTTCAATATAATTTTTTACAATTTTAAAGTTACATTTATATTTTTGTAACTTTATACACTATTATTTTTAATAAAAAAACGCAACATAAATACCTATGTTGCGTTTTATCTTTGGCAGGGGCACTAGGATTTGAACCCAGAACCAATGGTTTTGGAGACCACTAC
>CAZPRO010000328.1:0-2150 GCA_964588775.1 uncultured Clostridium sp. | reverse complement strand
CATCATATTCGTCTTCAATATCACCCACAATTTCTTCAACAAGGTCTTCAATAGTAACAATACCTACTGTTCCACCATATTCATCTAAAACTATAGCCATATGATTACGGGTTTTCTTCATTTCATTAAATACTTCAACAATTTTTTTAAATTCAAAAGTATAATAAGGTTCACGTACATATTTTTCCACATAGAAATTTTCCCTTAAATTTTCAACCATTGCAAAGTCTTTAACATTTATAATTCCAATTACATTATCTATAGTTTCACTATAAACTGGAATTCTTGAAAACTGCTCCTTTTTTATGACTTCCATCACTTCATCATAAGTAGCTTCTTTATCAACAGCAATAATATCAACTCGCTGAACCATTATATCTTTAACCTGAAGATCTGCAAAATCAAAAACATTAAAAATCATTTCTTTTTCTACATCCTCAAGAACACCTTCTTCTTCACTTACGTCAACCATTGTCTTTAATTCTTCTTCTGTTATAAAGGCTTCCACTTCATCTGGATCTGCTCCAAGGATTCTTATAAAAACAGAAGAAATAGTAGTAAATACATAAACCAATGGCTTAAATATTATAACCACAAGTTTTATTGGTGAAGCTACTTTTAAAGCAACACTTTCAGCCTTCTGCTTTGCAATAGACTTCGGAGTTATTTCTCCAAAAATAAGTACCAATATTGTCATTATACCTGTTGCAATTCCAACACCACTATTTCCAAAAAGCTTTGTTGCTATTACAGTTGCCAAAGATGATGCTCCTATATTAACAACATTATTACCAATAAGAATAGCTCCTAAAAGCTTATTAGGATCTTCTATTAAACTTTCAACAAGCTTAGCCTTTGGCACTTCTTCTTCCACCATGTGTCTTAATTTAATCTTATTAACAGACATTAGTGCAGTTTCTGACATTGAAAAGAAACTTGATAATAAAATCAGTATTACTAGACTTGCTATCTGCCACGTATAACTAGGGTCCAAAAATAATCACTCTCCCATTAAAACATTCTCTTTAATAGCTTCTACATGCTATAGAAACCCAACTCTAGTTTTATATATTTTTTAAATATGCTTATATTATATCATATATTACAACACTTTACATTTTGCAAATATAAAATTAATAAAACATTAATGTAATTTTTAATTTTATACATTAATGTTTTATTAACAATTAAATTAAATATTATTTACTTGTTCTAAGGTTGGCATAGATGCAATTGCACCATATCCTGTACATGTAATGGCTCCTACTTTGTTTGCAAATTCTATTATTTCCTTCCATTTATTTAATGATATATTTCTTTTATCATGTATTTCAGCAATTTTATTTAAAACTGCACCAACAAAAGAATCTCCAGCTCCAGTAGAATCAATTTGTTTTATTTTTATTGATGGAATTATACAGTTTTCATTACTAACACTTAAATAAGTTCCCTTTGAACCAAGAGTTATAGTTACCACCTTTACTCCTAATTCATGAAGCTTTTTTACTCCAGCCTCTAAATCCTTTTCCTTTGTTATTAACTCCAATTCCTCATGGCTTAACTTAGTGAAATCACTTACCTTTAGAAATTCTACACAATCTTTAATAAACATATCTAGATTTTCAGTTTTTATTAAAGTATCTCTATAATTAGGATCAAATGAAACATATATATTTTTTTCCTTAGCATATTTTAATAATTTAAAGTATGTATTTTTCAGTTCTCCATCTAAAAATCCTGTAGCTGAACCAAAATGAATTATGTCATCTGAACTTATTTCATTGACATTAACATTGTGGAATAGATAATCACCATCACTGCCCCTTACAAAATCAAAATTACGTTCACCATCTTTATCAATACCAACCAAAGCTATAGTTGTAGTTCCCTTTTTTACGGCCATACTTGTATTTATATTTAATTTCTGAAGCATTTCTATTAAATAATTTCCAAAAAAATCATCTCCAACCTGTCCCAAAAAATATGCATTTCCTTGAAGCTTCGAAATACTTGCTGCAACATTGGCTGGTGCTCCCCCTGCTTTCTTTTCAAATTTTTCTCCATATTTTAATCCCTTATTGTCAACACATACCATATCTATTAAAAGTTCACCAATACAAAAAATATTATTTTTCATAATTAATCCCCCT
>CAZPRO010000327.1:0-2169 GCA_964588775.1 uncultured Clostridium sp. | reverse complement strand
CTTAAAAATATGTGATAAATAATTAAGGAGTGTTTAATCTATGGTAGAAAAGAATCTAAATGAAATTTTAAAAGAAAAGTTTGACACTGACATAAAAGGAGCATCTAATGAGCAAATATATTCAGCATTATTACAATTAACAAAAGGAGCAGAAAAAGCAAAGGGAACAAACAAAGGAAGTAAAAAATTATATTACATTTCAGCAGAATTTTTAATAGGTAAATTATTATCAAATAATTTAATCAACTTAGGATTATATGATGAAGTAAAACAAGTTTTATGTGACAATGGAAAAGATCTTACTGAAATTGAAGAAATGGAACTTGAACCTTCACTAGGAAATGGTGGTCTTGGAAGGCTTGCAGCATGTTTCTTGGATTCCATTGCAACTTTAGGACTTAATGGTGATGGTGTTGGACTTAATTACCACTTTGGATTATTTGAGCAGAAATTTGAAAACAATAAGCAAAAGGCAGTAAAAAATCCGTGGCTTACAGATGAAAGCTGGTTAAATAAATCAGATATTAAATTTGAAGTACCTTTTGGAGGATTTAAAGTTAAATCAACATTATATGATATTGATGTAACTGGATATGATAAGCCTTGCAATAAATTAAGATTATTTGATATTGATACAGTTGATGAATCTTTAGTTAAAGAAGGAATTGGTTTTGATAAAACTGATATAGAAAAGAATTTAACATTATTCTTATACCCAGATGATAGTGATGATGCAGGAAGAATATTAAGAGTATACCAGCAGTATTTCATGGTAAGTAATGCAGCACAGTTAATTTTATTAGAAGCAGAAGAAAATGGATATGACCTTCACAAATTACATGAACATGTAGCAGTTCAAATAAATGATACTCATCCATCAATGATAATTCCAGAATTAATAAGATTACTTGGTGAAAAAGGAATAGGAATGGATGAAGCCATAGAAATAGTAACTAAGACTTGTGCTTACACAAATCACACCATTCTTGCAGAAGCCTTAGAAAAATGGCCAATTGACTTTTTAGAAAGAGCAGTTCCGCAATTAATGCCAATAATAAGAGAACTTGATAATAGAGTTAAAGCTGAATATAATGATGAAAAAGTATATATTATAGATGACCAGAGAAGGGTTCATATGGCTCATATGGATATACATTATGGATATAGCGTAAATGGAGTTGCAGCACTTCATACAGATATATTAAAGGATGTTGAATTAAAACCATTCTTTGATATATATCCTGAAAAGTTTAATAATAAGACTAATGGTATAACTTTTAGAAGATGGTTATTACACTGCAATAATGAACTTGCTGGACTTATAACAGAGCTTATTGGTGATGAATATAAGAAAAATGCAGACAAGCTAGAGGATTTAGCTAAATTTGCAGATGATAAAAACGTTCTAAATAAATTAGGAGAAATAAAGAAAAATAATAAGATTGCTTTAAAGAATTATTTAAAGAAAACTCAAAATATAGATATTAATGAAAATTCAATATTTGATATCCAAATTAAGAGACTTCATGAATATAAGAGACAGCAGATGAATGTTTTATACATTATTAATAAATATTTAGAAATAAAGAGTGGGAAATTACCAACAACTCCAATTACAATCATATTTGGAGCAAAGGCAGCACCAGCATATGTAATAGCACAGGACATAATTCATACAATTTTATGCTTGCAGCAAATCATAAATAATGACCCTGAAGTAAACAAATATTTAAATGTGGTTATGGTTGAAAATTATAATGTAACTAAAGCATCAAAATTAATACCAGCCTGTGATATTTCAGAACAAATATCACTAGCATCTAAAGAAGCATCAGGAACAGGTAACATGAAATTTATGTTAAATGGAGCTTTAACTCTTGGAACTGAAGATGGTGCTAATGTAGAAATACATCAGCTTGTTGGGGATGAAAATATCTATATCTTTGGTAAGTCTTCTGATGAAATTATTGAGCATTATGAAAAAGCAGACTATGTTTCTAAAGATTATTATGAAAAACCAGAAATTAAAAAGCTTGTTGATTTCATAGTAAGTGATGAAATGCTTAAAGCAGGAGATAAAGAAAACTTACAAAGATTACATGATGAATTAATTAATAAAGACTGGTTTATGACTTTACTTGATTTAGAAGATTATATAGAAACAAAAGA
>CAZPRO010000326.1:0-2179 GCA_964588775.1 uncultured Clostridium sp. | reverse complement strand
GTCCTACTGCTAAATAATCCAGAGCAACTTCTGTTAAGCTCTTTCTTATTTTTTCAGGATCCCTGGCATTATCAGTTAATGCCTGCTGATCAGCAATCATTATAAATGTATCATATTCTCCTGTGTTTTGAAGTTTTACTCTGTTTTTTAAAGAACCAATATAATGACCTATATGTAACTTCCCTGTTGGTCTGTCACCTGTTAATATTATTTTCTTTGCCATATTTTTAACTCCTATCTTTTAACTAATATTTTTATTTTAACCTATATATTTTAGTTATAATCAGTTTTTATTTACATAAAAAATATTCCAAAACTTGCTTTTGAGTTTTTTTGCACCACTACACTCTTTTAACATCTTGAACTTTTTAAGTTGCTAAATCCTCTATTTATATAACTTTTCATTCAGCAGTTACTTTATAAATTCCTATACGTAAAAAAATCCGCCCTATATAATAGCTATAGGACGGAAATATCCGCGGTACCACCTAAATTGTAATGAAATTTCATTACCTCTTTAAATTCTGCTGTAAGGTGCAGTCACCATATCAGATACTTAAACTATGTTCCCTGATATTTTTCAAAGGCCCATTCATTAAATTATTCATACCAGGCTTCCACCATCCCTGATTCTCTTTATTGATACTAAATTTAATTACTATTCCTTATCACTAAATTTAAATCTTATAATTTCATATTAAGATTATAACATAAAAATCATTAATATGTATAACTATGCTTCTTTTAGATTTTTGTTTACTATTTCATTAATAATGATTTCTCTATGTTCACCTAAAACATTTGAAATTTTAACTGACATATTTTTTTCCTTATATATTTCATCCTTATTGGCTTTTACAATTTTTATTATTTTTTCTTCCATGTTTTCATAAGATAGTAATCCATCATCATAATTATCCACTATATCCTTCAAACATGTTGCTAATTCTTTTGGGTTTTTATAAACTGCTCTCATTTTTCCTCTCCTCAATAAGTACGCTAATTATAATATATTGCATCTTTTAGATTATAACTCATTCTATTTTATATAATCAACAATTATTATAATAAATTATAACTTTTCATTAAGCAAACCTTTTATAAATTCATATATGTTAAAAATAGAGCTGCTACATTAAATGCTATAAATACAATATCATCATCTATTAAAATAATGTTAATAAATATTGTACTTTTTAGTTTTTGTGTAACAGCTCCTATAATTTTAAAATAAATTTACTTTAAACTAATAGAGAAATCATTTGGTACTACCATTACAATGCATTTAGCTTTCTTAACTACACTTGTAGTAACAGAACCTATCATTCTGCTTAACCCTCTCTTAGTTGACTGTGTCATAACAATTATACCCACATCTTCATCTATAGCCTTATTAATAATTTCTTCTGCCGGATATCCAAAAGTAAAATAAGTACTGACATTATAACCTTTCATCTGCTCTTTAGCAGCTTCTAAAATGTCTTTACCAAGTTCCTTTGCATTTTTTACTTCTTCTGACACAATCATTTCATTGATTAATACAAGTTCCTTAACATTCATAATTATAAGATCAATATTAGATTCTTTTGGGAATATTTCCTTAACAAAATCTAAGGCATACATACTTCTTTCAGTTCCATCAATTGGTACTAATATTCTTTTTTTGTTCATAATCCCATCCCCTTTTATTTTATGTCTATAAATATTTTATTCTACATAATTGTTTAAATTCCTTCATTCTTTTATTAAGCATATAAATAATTAAAAAATTCAAGTATCTGCAACCCAAACTACAGATAATCGAATATATAGTATGCTTTGCATATTCATCCAGTATAAAAAAATCCTATCTTGTTTCTAAAATATTTTATATTTTTTACTATCTAATGAATTGCACTAAAAAATACACAAGCTGTGAAATTTTATATTCATCTGCCTGTGTATTTTCTTTATTCCAGTAAAATCATAAAAATATGTACATTTTAATTTTTGAAATATTCAACCAAATCAGCAATTGATTGTTCAAATTCTTCTTTTGATGAGTTTTTAAAAATTCTTAGTTCAGGAATTCCTTCTGGCTTATTAAAGTTACATCTTGAAATATATTCATCCCAGTTAGCTAATTTCCATGTATCACGCTCTGAATTACGTTCTATCATTCTTTGATGACATACTTCTT
>CAZPRO010000325.1:0-2179 GCA_964588775.1 uncultured Clostridium sp. | reverse complement strand
TAAAAACACAGAAAGCTCGCGAAGATGCAGCAAAAGAAAGAATATATTCTCTTTTACCAGATGATTAAAAGAGTGATTTACAGGCAATTTTTGATGAATTTGAAGAAAATGAGACTGCAGAAGCTAAGTTTGCTCATGCTATGGACAATCTTCAGCCTTTATTGTTGAATAACAGTAATAACGGTGCTGACTGGAAAGAACATCAGGTAAGTTCAGAGCAGGTGTATAAGAGGCAGATTAAAACTAAGGATGGATCTGAAATATTATTTAAACTGACAGACAGACTGATTAAAGAAAATATTGAAAAAGGAAATATTAGATAAAAAAACAGAAAGGTGTTTAATTTAGCATGAAATTTGGTTTTTCTTTTATAGGACTGATTATATTTGTAGTTCCTATGTTAATAAATATTATATATTTTATGTTTCCTGAAAAAAACCCAAAAGAAGAGAAAAGTGAAAAAAACAATAAAATTCTGGAAGGTATAGAACAGACAAGCAGAGTATTATTTGCTATATTAATATGCATTTTAGTAAGTAATTCAGAGATAAAGTATAGAAGCTGCCTGTTATATATAAGTATTACATTTCTTGTTTTATATTACATTGTATGGATTAGATATTTTATAAATGGACGAGATGTAAAAATGCTTGGAAAAAGATTTTTCTTTATTCCAATGCCATTAGCTATTTTTCCTGTATTATATTTTTTATTTTCAGCATTATGGATTAAGAATTATCCAGCAGCAGTTGTAATGGTTATTTTTGGTATAGCACATAATTTAATTTCATATAAAAATTTATATATAAAAAGCAAATAAAATGAAAACAAAAGCATTTAACTATTGAATTATAATTTCAAAAATGGTTAAATGTTTTTACTTTTTTTGTTATTGACAAATTTGTATAATAGATTTATTATCCCTATATACCTATAGGGGGTATCGGTATACTAATACATTTGTATACAAAATAATAAGAAGGAGAAAATACCTATGAAAAAAGATGAAAATGTAAAAGAAGAATGCCAGATGTGTTCACATAAATTAAAACATCGAGACAAAGAGGGAAAAGAATATAAAGATTTAATTACCAGACTTAATAAAATTGAAGGACAGGTTCGTGGAATAAAAAAGATGGTTGAAGATGACAGATATTGTATAGATATATTAACTCAGGTTAGTGCAGTTAATTCTGCTTTAAGTTCTTTTAATAAGGTACTGCTTTCAAATCACATAAGATCCTGTGTAGTGCATGACATAAAAAATGGCAGTGCTGAAGCTGCAGAAGAACTTATATCAGTTCTTACAAAGATGATGAAATAAGGGAGGATAAAAGTGAAAAAGAAAAAATATAATGTAAGGGGAATGACGTGTTCAGCATGTTCTTCAAGGGTTGAAAAATGTGTTGGAAATCTTCATGGAATAAATAACGTAAGTGTAAATTTGCTTACAAACAGCATGATTGTTGAATTTGATGAACAAAAGATAGACAGTTCAAAGATAATAAGTGCTGTAGAAGATGCAGGGTATGAAGCAGAACTCTTTGAAAAAAACAGCAGTTTGAAAGTTCGGGGAAATACCCATAATGCAAAGGATATACATAGACATGAAATAAAAGAAATGAAACACAGATTAATCTGGTCTTTTGCATTTCTTATTCCTATGATGTATATATCCATGGGACAAATGATGCATCATATGTTTAATATTCCTGTACCACAGTTTATGGATAAAATATTTTATGGAAATGAAAATGCAGTTATATTTTCATTTGTTCAATTTTTATTACTATTACCAATTATGTATTTAAATCAAAAATATTATAAAACAGGTTTTAAAAACTTATTTAAAAGAAGTCCTAATATGGATAGTCTTATAGCAATAGGTTCTGGTTCTGCGGCACTATATGGTATATTTGCAATTTTTGCTATAGGGTATGGCCTTGGCCATAATAATTTTGAACTTGTATCAAAATATACTGGAGATTTATATTTTGAATCAGCAGGCATGATTGTTACTCTGATTACATTAGGTAAATTTTTGGAAAGTAAATCCAAAGGAAAAACAAGTGAAGCTATTGAAAAACTTATGGATTTAGCACCTAAAAAAGCAACCATAGAACAAGAAGGAAAAGAAATAACAATTTTAAGTGAAGAATTAAAAGAAGGAGATATTGTA
>CAZPRO010000324.1:0-2187 GCA_964588775.1 uncultured Clostridium sp. | reverse complement strand
TTAACAATAATGAAGAAAAAATGTTAGAGTCATTTGACAAATTGAATGATAAGGTTAAAGCTAATAACTAGAGGAGGAGTTCTATGTATAGCAGATTAGTAAATACTATTAAAAATAAAATGAGAAATTATTCTATATCTAATAAAATCAAAAAAAGCTTTAAATTTGTTATTTGCCTTAATATAGTTAGTATTGGCTTATTAATCTTTGGTGTGGTATTCTTGTCATCTAAGACAAATGCTTTATATAAAGGTCCATATAAAGGGGTATCCATTATTGGCAGCATGAATTATAATATTGAAGCTGTTGAAAAAAACATTTATAAATCTCTTCTTGTGAGTGAAATGGAAAAGAAAAAGAATTATATTGATGAAGCTGTAAGTCAAAGCGAGATACTGGATGAAAATTTTAAAAAATTGGAAAAGAACTTTACAGGGGATAAAAGACTTTTAAAAATACTTTCAAAAAGTATAGCCAGTGAAAAGGAAATTAGAGAGGAAATTCAAAATTCTATCCTTGCTGGTGATGACGAAACAGCACTTGAAAAAATTAATAAATCATACACTAATCAAGTTACATATGTAGAAAAGGATTTATTTAACATTTCTGATACAGCAGAAATTGTAGCACAAAATTTTTTATATGATTTTAATATTCTTAAAGTTGTTATTATAGCTGTTATTATAGTACTTATGATATTTGATATTATATTGTCTTCTGTTATTAGAAGTGGATTGGTAGAAAATATTATTGAAGGAATTGATAATGTGAAAGATATATCTAAAAATTTATCTAATGGAGTACTTAATGCTGACAATACTTATGTAGAAAATGATGAATTAGGGCAGATGTCAAAAGATTTATCTACTGCAGTTAAACAGATTTCATCCTATATAAATGATGAAATAGAAATATTGGAAAATGTTTCTAAAGGAAACTTGGATATAGATATGGAGTGTCATGCTGAATATAATGGTGATTTCTTACCAATTAAAAAATCATTCCAGGAAATTATTTCTGCTCTTAATAGTAATTTTGCTGAAATAATAAATTCTGTAAATAGCATTGCTGATGATTCTAATAATGTACTATCAGCGATTAAAAATCTTTCATATGGTGCTACAGAACAGGCATCTGTTGTTGAAGAATTATTAGCAAGTTTTAATGAGATTTCAGATAAAGTATCTTCAAATTCTGAACATGCAGAAAAAGCACAGAATTTTTTTAATGGTACAACAACAGTTATTGACAAGGGAAATGAAAAAATGTCTGAACTTTTATTATCAATTGATAATATAACAACTTCATCAAATGCTATTTCTCAAATTATTAGTACTATAGAAAATATTTCAACTCAAACTAATTTGTTAGCATTGAATGCTGCTATTGAAGCAGCCAGAGCAGGTGAAAGCGGAAAGGGATTTGCTGTAGTTGCAGAGCAGGTTGGTATTCTTGCTGTTCAATGTTCTTCAGCTGTAAAAAATACTGGGGATATTATTAAATCTTCTGTAGATAGTACTTTTAAGTGTAAAGATTTGGCGGAAGAAACTGCAAATTTACTAAACACAATAGTTAATGATTACAAACACACAAATGAGTTAATGCTAGAAATAGTTAAAGCATCCAAAGAACAGTCTGAATCTATTAATCAAATGACTCTTGCAGTAGATCAAATTGCTCAAATTGCTTCTGATAATTCTAATATGGCAGATGTTACTTCAGAGTCTATTGAAAAGCTGTCTGGCAATGCAGACAGTATTAAGGAAAAATTAAATATATACACATTAAAGAACTAATACTGGTTAAAAGTTTACAATTTATAATATTAGTTTATAAGTAATAGTTAAAAGAAGTAATAATTGGGAAATATTTTAAGAAATTGTAGTGGAATAAAATAATGAAAATACACAAGCAGATAAAAGTTTACAGCTTGTGTATTTTTGTTTTATCATCACAATTATCCTAATAATCACAAATCGTTATTACTTAATTATAAATTACAATTTTATATAAATATTAAAATAGATTACCCATATTTATATAAAGATTTTAAAAGAAATTTTTTGAGAGAATTAATAAAATATAAAAAACATCCCCCAAATATAAAAATTAAAAGAAAAAAACTGTTTTTATGTTGGAAAATAAAAAATGTAAATGAAAAAATAAACAGTTTATGATATAATATAG
>CAZPRO010000323.1:0-2232 GCA_964588775.1 uncultured Clostridium sp. | reverse complement strand
CAACAAAGAATACTACATTAGTAAATCATCCAAAGGTAAGTGTTACTCCACATATAGGTGCTGCTACAGATGAAGCACAAACTAGAATTGGAGAAGAAGTTGTTTCAACAATAAAGGAATTCTTTAATTTATAATTTTAATAAATGTACAATTGACAATTTTAGTTTTCATTAAAGATGAAAATATTGGGTTATTGTAATATCAAATATTTCCATTATTAATTGCCAATTGTACATTGTGTTTATACTATAAAATTTAAGGGGGAAAGTAGACAAATGGCAGTATTAAAACCATTTAAAGCAATAAGACCTGTAAAAGAACTTGCATCTAAAATAGCTGCATTGCCATATGATGTAATGAATAGTGAAGAAGCAAGAGAAATGGTAAAAGGAAATCCATATTCATTTTTGCATGTTGACAGAGCAGAAATAGATTTAGATCCTTCAGTAGATTTACATGATGAAAAAGTATATTTAAAGGCTAGAGAAAATCTTGATAGAATGGTGAAAGATGGAGAATATATTCAGGATGAAAAGCCTTGTCTATATATTTATAGACAGATAATGAATGGAAGAGCCCAAACAGGAATAGTATTTTGTGCATCAATAGATGATTACTTAAATAATGTAATTAAGAAGCATGAATTTACAAGAGCTGATAAAGAACAGGATAGAATTAATCATGTAGATTATTGTGATGCAAATACAGGTCCTATTTTCTTAACATATAAAGAAGATCAGATTGCTTCAGAAATCATAGAAGCATGGATTGAAAATGAAAGCAAGAGAAAACCTATATATAATTTTGTTGCTGAAGATGGAATAAGCCACATTGTATGGGTTATTGACAATGAAATTATAATAAATGAAATAGTAGATTTATTTAAAGAAGTGGATTATCTTTATATTGCAGACGGACACCACAGATCTGCATCAGCTGTAAAAGTAGGTTTAAAGAGAAGACAAGAAAATCCTGACTATACAGGTGAAGAGGAATTTAACTATTTCTTAGCTGTTGCATTTCCTGATAATGATTTAATGGTTATGGATTATAACAGAGTTGTTAAAGATTTAAATGGATTAACTGTTGAACAGTTAATTGAAAAGTTAGAGGAAAAATTTGTAGTAACAGAATCTGATAATAATGAACAGGTTAAACCATACAGAAAGCATACTTTTGGAATGTTTGTTGAAGATAAATGGTATATGCTTGAAGCTAAAGAAGGGGTTTATGATGTAAATGACCCTATAGACAGCCTTGATGTTGCTATTTTGGAAAAGAATGTTTTAACACCTATTTTAGGAATAAAAGATGTTAGAACTGATGATAGAATAGATTTCATTGGAGGTATCAGAGGGATTAAGGAACTTGAAAGAAGAGTTCATACTGATATGAAAATTGCATTTTCAATGTATCCAACAGAAGTAAGTGATATTATGAAAGTTGCTGATATTGGAGAAGTTATGCCTCCTAAATCAACTTGGTTTGAACCAAAATTAAGAAGTGGACTTTTTGTTCATAAGTTAAAGTAATTAATATAAAGTAAGGGACTGTTGCATTAAACAATTAATGCACAGTCCTTTTTCTCTTTGATAAATTAGAATTTGTAGGTTAGTGGTAAATCACCGAAAAGAAGAGACCTGCAACTAAAATTTAAATTCTAAGATCGCTAAAAGCTGGAAAACTAAAAATTTTGAAGCATTGGCAAAACACTTCAAAATTAAGTTTTCCAAGCTTACGCTTTATAGAATTTAAATTTCATTGTATGTCTCTTCTTTTCTAGTTTTATCCCATAACCAAATTTAGTATATCCATATATACTAACAAACAAACTTTATCTCCAATTCATAATGGCTTAGTGAAGAACCTTGATGGAGAAAACGCAAAAAAACATGAACTGGCTATTGATCTACAGGCACATAAAATTTGTGCATTGAAACATCCAGCTTAAATCTGTCCCGAAATATACTTGTCTATTCTGAGATTTATAACATAATTTTGATAATTAATATATTCATTTTTTATGAAAATTATTAATTATTGCCATATCAGAATGGAGCAAGTAATGAAGAGATAGCTTTAAGCACTGATGTTTCATGTGCAAATTTTTTTATTTTGCAAGAGGATCTTTTTTGTAATAATTTCTGTAAGAAATATTTCTTGGAATAGTCATGAGGTTGTCCTCACCTGGAAAACGTATAGGGTTAGTTTTAGTTTGTTTGTACATTTCTA
>CAZPRO010000322.1:0-2246 GCA_964588775.1 uncultured Clostridium sp. | reverse complement strand
TATATATATAAAAAAATATAAAAAAATTTATAATTATTAATCATATGTTAAGGCAAAATTTTTATAATAAAAATTGTAGTAATAAATGATTTACTTATAATATATAGATATTTATGAAAAAATAGCAGGGCTGTTACAAATTAATGTGACAGCCCTTATTAATTATAAAAATTTAAAAGAATTTACTAATGTATCCTTGTATGAAAATTATAAGTACAATAACAGGAAGAATATATTTTACATAGAAATATAAACATTTTGGAAAATTAATACCTGTTCCACTGTTAGCTTCTTTTATAAACTTTTCAAAACCCCAGCCATATTTGCTTGTACAGAACGCAAGATATATAAGACTTCCCAGTGGTAAAATATTGTTGCTTATAATGAAATCTTCTAAATCTAAAATATTACTGCCTGTACCTAAAGGCTGAAAACTGTTCCATAAATTAAAACCAAGAACGCAGGGGATGGATAAAATAATAATAACAAAAATATTAATTATTACAGCTTTTTTTACAGTACATCCTGTAAGGTCAGTGGCATAAGAAACTATGTTTTGAAATACTGCAATTACAGTTGAAAGTGCAGCAAAGGACATGAATAGGAAGAATAAAGTACCCCATATTCTGCCGCCAGACATATTATTAAATACGTTTGGAAGTGTAATAAAAATTAATGAAGGTCCTGCAGTGGGTGTAATATTAAAAGCAAAACATGCAGGGAATATTATAAGCCCTGACATAAGAGCAACTAATGTATCTAATATAGTTACACTTATTGCTTCACCAGTAAGTTTATGGGTTTTATCAATATAACTTCCAAATATAGCCAGAGATCCCATTCCAATACTTAGTGTGAAGAACGCTTGACCCAAAGCTGCAAAAATACTTTCGCCAATACCAACTTCAACTAGCCTGTTTAAATCGGGTTTTAGATAAAACTGAAGACCTATAGAACTGTTTTCCATAAATATTGAATGAACTGCAAGTAAAACCATAAGTAATAAAAGACTTATCATCATTACTTTTGTTACTTTTTCAACGCCATTTTGAAGTCCTATTGCACATACTGAAAAACAAAGTATTACAACTATAACCATAAAAATGGTCATTAATAAAGGGTTGGAAAGTACAGTTGAAAATTGATTATTTACTTCATCTGTATTAAGTCCCACAAAATCGCCTTTAAGCATTTTGAAGAAATAAAGAATCATCCATCCTGCAACAGTAGTATAAAACATCATTAATAAATAATTTCCAAGCATGGATATATATTTTACAAGATGCCACTTGGTACCAGGAGGTTCTAAAGTATCAAAGGAAAGTGCAGAACTTTTCTGACTTCCACGTCCAACTGCAAATTCCATAACAACTATTGGAAGACCTAAAATAATTAAAAATGCAATGTATATAAGTACAAACAATGCACCACCATATTTTCCAACAATATAAGGAAAACGCCATACATTTCCTAGTCCAATAGCACATCCGGCAGAAATTAAAATAAATCCTAGCCTGGACGAAAATTTTTCACGTTCCATATAAACAGCTCCTTAAATTTAGTTTCACCGAATTATTATACAATAATAATTTATATATTAAAAGCATATGAAAGACAAGGAAGGAAAAATATTAAATAAACAATAAAAGTGGTAAAAATTTAATAATTAAATTAAAATATTGTGGGAAATTAAGATGTGATATTATAAAATTTTACAAAAAATATGTATTTAGAGATTTAGCAATAGCAATAATAGGTAATAATATTAAATTAATGAAACAATTACTTTTTTGATTATAGTATAATATAAATATTATGTATTTTGGTTATATTACTGTAGAGAGGATTTAAAGTGATAAATATGAACTATTTAATACTTGAACAATGTTATTTAAATGAAATGAAAGAAATATGGTGTGATAAAGATGTGATTAAATACACAAATATAAAAACACCCTGTACTTCAGATGAAATAAAACAGAAAATAGATATATTCAGAAGTCAGGATGTTTTTATTGTAGAAAATAATAGCCAGGTTATTGGAATTATTGGATGCCCATGTATAGATAAGGCAAAATCTGAGTATGGTCTGTTTTATCAGTTCAAAAAATCTCAATGGGGCAAAGGTTATGCTACTGCAGCTGTAAAATGGCTTATTGAATATATGAAAAATAAATATTGTCATATGACTTTATTTGCAGATGTGGTGTCATCAAATACTGCAAGTGAAAAAATACTTAATAAAC
>CAZPRO010000321.1:0-2259 GCA_964588775.1 uncultured Clostridium sp. | reverse complement strand
ATTTTCAGCCATAAGATACCTCCTCACTATTTTTGAGCTGCTGCTCCTCCTACAATTTCACTTATTTCCTGTGTAATCATTCCTTGTCTTATTCGGTTATATTTAAGATTTAAATCTGACAATAAATCATTTGCATTACTTGTAGCCCCATCCATAGCTGTCATTCTGGAACTTTGTTCACTACATTTTGAATTAAGCATTATACTTCTCATTTTAGCTTTTAAATAAAGATTTAAAGTATCCTTCAAAACATTGTCTATATCTGGTTCAACCAAGCATTGTTCTTCTTCACCTTCAACCTTTTCAAATGGCAGAATTCTTTCCATAGTTGGAACTTGCTTGACAGGTGAATAAAATTTGGTGTATATAACATTAACTTCACTTATATCTCTATTCAAATATAATTTTAATGCTTTTTCAAATATTATTTTACACTCTTTTACTGTTGGAATATCTGAAATATCTACATATTCTTCAAAAGTATCTATTTCCATTCTTTTTATATAACCAAGTCCTCTTTTTCCCACAACTATAACCTTACTTATATCTTCTTCATCTTTTATTACACTTTTTAAATATGCAACTACATTTCCATTAAATCCTCCACATAAACCTGTCTCAGATGTAATAATTATATATAGCTTATTAGGACTTTCATTTCTATTAAAAAATATATTTTCTTCATTATTTGAAACTGATGATGAAAGATTGTTTATAATTGCTTCAAGAGAAGTAACAAAACCTTCATTTATTAAAAGTTCTTTTTTTGATTTACGCAATTTAGAAGTAGCAACAAGTCCCATGGCATTTGTAATTTTTCTTGTATTTTCTACTGACTTTATTCTTCTTTTTATATCAATAAGTCCAGCTGCACCCATGTTTACCTCCTAAAGAACATCATATCTCAATTTAAGTTATAATTCTTGTAAAAATATCTTTTTAAATTCAACTATTACTACTTCTAATTTTTTCTTAATTTCATCTGTAAGAATTTTTTGTTCAATAATTTCTTTTCCTAAATCTCTATAGTGAGTACTTATATATTCTAAAAATTCATTCTCGAATTTCTTAATATCCTGAACTTTAATATCAGATAAGAAATCATTAACAGCACAATATAAAATAATTATTTGTTTTTCAACTGAAAGAGGCTTATATTGCTCTTGCTTTAATACTTCTACAAGTCTCTTACCCTTTGCTAATCTTCTTGTTGAATCACTATCTAAATCAGAACCAAATTGAGCAAAGGCTTCAAGTTCTCTATATTGTGCAAGTTCAAGTCTTAAAGTACCACTTACCTGTTTCATAGCCTTTATCTGTGCATTACCACCAACTCTAGATACTGATATACCTGCATTAACTGCTGGTTTTTGTCCTGAGAAAAATAAATCCGCTTCAAGAAATATCTGTCCATCTGTAATTGATATTACATTAGTTGGTATATATGCAGTAATATCTCCTGCAAGAGTTTCTATTATAGGAAGTGCTGTTAATGAACCACTTCCCAATTCTTTTGACAACTTTGCAGCTCTTTCAAGTAATCTTGAATGAATATAGAATACATCTCCCGGATAAGCCTCTCTTCCTGGTGGTCTCTTAAGTAATAAAGACATTGCTCTATATGCTACAGCATGTTTAGATAAGTCATCATATATTATTAATACATCTTTTCCCTGATGCATAAAATATTCACCAATACTACATCCTGAATAAGGTGCAATATATTGAAGTGGTGCTGAATCTGCTGCTGTTGCTGTAACAACTATACTGTAATCCATAGCACCCATTTCTGTAAAAGTATTAACTATATGAGCAACTGTAGACTGTTTTTGACCAATTGCAACATAAATACAAATTACATCCTTACCTTTCTGATTTAATATTGTATCAATTGCTATAGACGTTTTACCTGTCTGTCTATCTCCAATTATAAGTTCTCTTTGTCCTTTACCTATTGGAATCATTGAATCAATTGCTTTAATACCTGTTTGAAGTGGCTCATTTACTGAACTTCTATCTAAAATGCTAGGGGCTGGTACTTCAATTGGCCTGCTTTCAGTTGTATTTATAGGTCCCTTTCCATCTATAGGTTCACCTAAAGCATTTACAACTCTACCAATTAAAGCATCTCCAACAGGAACTTCAACAATTTTTCCAGTTCCCTTTACTATATCTCCTTCTTTTATTCCTTCTTCATTTCCTAAAAGAACACATCCAACATTATCTTGTTCAAGGTTTAAAGCCATTCCATATACATCA
>CAZPRO010000320.1:0-2273 GCA_964588775.1 uncultured Clostridium sp. | reverse complement strand
TATGAATTTAATATAATAAAATCTCTTGTTGGATACGACATTACTGAAAATAATTTAAGATGTGTTGATAAATATATTTCTAAGAATATGGGCATTTTTATTCCTAGTATTGGTTTTTGCGAATATGCAATAAAACCCAATCATACTCATCCATCATATTCTTTTGTTATATTGTTTAATAATAATCCTCAACTATTTGAACAAACAATATTCCTAAAAGAAAACGAATGTCTTCTTGGCTGCCTATCCCCTAATGTTCCTCATGAAGAAAAAATTTCTGATACATTTAGCCGATATATTGCAATATTTATTAATACAGATTTTTTTCATAAATGTCTATATAATTATGGAATAAAAGAACTGCCACAACTTCTTTGGAATCAATATGCTATAGATTCAAATTTAATTACATTTATAAATAAATTTATGAATGAATATGAAGAAAATAATCTAGCCAGAAATGAAATGTTAGATAGTTTAGCATATATAATAACAAATGAAATAATCCGCTCCATTCTTAATGTAAATAAAACTTCTATAGTATGCGAAAACTTTACAATAAATACCTGCTGTAATTATATGGAACAGCATTTCTCAGAAAAAATTACTGTTGATAAACTTGCTAAACTATCAAATATGTCCCAATCAAATTTTAATAGGTTATTCAAAAAGACATTATCTGTTTCCCCCATTGAATACCTGATAAACCTACGATTACAAAAATCAAAAAAATTTCTGAGAGAAATGAATAATTCTATTAGTGATATTGCTTTAAAATGCGGTTTTTATAGTTTATCTCATTTTTCTTCCTGCTTTTATAAGCAATTTAATATATCTCCTTCAGAATATCAAAAAATATTTAATAATAAAAAATGATTGATTTTTGCAAAAATAAGATTGTTTTTTGAAGGTACATCTATTGCTTTGTATTTATAATTTTAAATAAATATAAAACACAAAGATAAGGAGAATAAAAAATGAATAAACAAGAAATTTTTGAATCAATAACTAAAAATCCAGCTTTTTTCTTAGCTACAGTAGAAGAGAATAAACCTCATGTAAGAGGAATGCTCTTATACAAAGCTGATGAAAATGGCATTATTTTTCACACAGGATCTTTTAAAGATGTATATGAACAAATAAAGAAAAACCCTAATGCAGAATTATGTTTCAACTGTCAGGGAACACAAATCAGAATAAGTGGACAATTAGAAATTATTGATGACATTAAATTAAAAGAAGAAATATTTAATAGTCCTACACGTAAATTTTTAAGGGATTGGAATGATAACAATTTATTCAATGATCCATATAAAGATTTAATTGTTCTTAATTTAAAACATGGACTTGCTACAACATGGATCATGGCAGATAATTTTTCACAAAAGACTTATATAGAACTTTAAAACTAATAATTTGAAAATAAAAATGCATCTGCTTTATAAACTATTTTTTTAAAGCAGATGCATTTATTCATCCTAAAACTATTTTCTGTTTTCTTTAAAAAATTCACATAAAATTTGTGAACATTCTTCATCATAAATCCACTTTACATCAGTAAAGGAATTAATTCCTCTCTTATCTAAAAGATTCATTATGCTGCCACATGCACCCATTTCTTTATTAAATGTTCCAATGTAAACTTTAGAAATTCTGCTTTGTGAAATGGCACTTGCACACATAGGACAAGGTTCAAGGGTAACATACATTTCACAGCCAGTAAGACGCCAGTCTCCTAATACCTTTGAGGCTTCTTTTATAGCTAAAATCTCTGCATGAGCTGTTACGTCTTTCATAATTTCCTTAACATTATAAGCTTTAGATATAACTACTCCATCCTTAACTATTACTGCCCCAATGGGAACTTCCCCTTTTAATTTTGCTTTTTGTGCTTCTTCTTTGGCTATTTTCATAAAATCTATAGTATTCATATTTTATACATTTTCTTCAGGTTCGTCTTCTTCAAAATTAGTAACTAACCTTACTTTCTTTATTCTATTCTTATCAATTTCTTCAGCTGTAAAAGTGATATTATTAACCTCAATCTGTTCCTTTTCTTCAGGAATTCTTCCAAGTTCACCTATCATTAATCCACCAACTGAATCAAATTCTTCTGACTCCATATCCACATTAAGAAGATCTCCAAGGTCATGAAGCCTTGTACTACCATCTACCACATATTCATTATCCTTAACTACTTGTATGGATTTCTTTTCTTCATCATATTCGTCTTCAATATCACCCACAATTTCTTCAACAAGGTCTTCAATAGT
>CAZPRO010000319.1:0-2291 GCA_964588775.1 uncultured Clostridium sp. | reverse complement strand
AATTCGCATGGAAATAAAAGAAGAAATTCAATTAAGTGATAAAGAAAGAGAAGAGATTAAGAAAGATTATAATAATTTACTTAAAAATTATAAAAATGTAGGGATGAAAATTACAAAGATTGAACCAGTAAAATTTAAGGCAAGATTTTATAATGAAAATTATTATGATACTGATCCTGAAATAAAAGAAGAGGATAAATATTATGATCAATTAATAACATTAGTTTTAATTGATGAAGGTGAAGGAATGGTAATAGATTATATTGTTGAAGACAGCATTGAAAGTATGCAGGATGGAGAAAAATCATGATAAAAGTAGATCCTAGGAGTAGTACTCCTATTTATGAGCAGATAGAACTGGGAATAAAAGAACTTATAATGAAGGGTGCCCTTAAAAAAGGAGAGAAACTTCCTTCGGTTAGAGAAATGGCAGGTATTTTATCAATAAATCCTAATACTATAAGTAAGGCATATGGGGAATTAGAAAAAGATAAAATAATAGAAACCCTTCGAGGTAAAGGAACTTTTGTAAGAGAAAATATTGAAGGAGAAATTGATAAATATAAAATGGAAGAAATAAAGCAGGAATTAAAAAAGATTATTTTAGAAGCAAGTTACTGTGGCATGACAAAAGAGGAATTTATAAAAATTGCTCACAGCATATTTTCTCAATTAGGAGGGGATGAAAAGTGATAAAAATAAGTAATTTAAAATTTACAATAGAAGATAAGGAAATTTTGAGCCATATAAATCTTAATATAAAAGATGGAACTATTTTTGGAATCATTGGTCCTAATGGAGTTGGAAAAACTACACTATTAAGATGCATTGCAGGTATATATGATATTAACTGCGGAGAAATATTATATGATGAGAAAAAAGTATATGATAATATAGCTGTTAAAGAAAAGATTGGATATGTAGCAGATGAAAATATTTTTCCTTTGAGTTTTAAAGTGGAAAGCATAGTTAAATATTATAAAATGACTTATAAAAATTTCGATTCTGATAAGTTTAATGAGCTTAATAAAATTTTCTGTATTCCATTAAACAAATATATATTTCAATTATCAAAAGGAATGAAAATGAGGCTTTCTATAATGCTGGCGTTTTCAATAAAAGCTAAATATCTTATTCTTGATGAACCAACTTCTGGTCTTGATGTTATTTTAAAGAAGAAACTTTTAAAAATTTTCAGTGATGAAGTATATGAAAATAAAACTACCATTATAATAAGTTCGCACCACTTAGATGAACTTGAAAGAATTTGTGATGAAGTAGCAATTATTAATGAAGGAAAAATAACATATGAAAATTCAATTGATAACATGAAAAATAAAATAAAAAAAATACAGGCTGCATTTAATGATGAATTAACTGAAGAAGATTTTAGGAAATTAAGTGGCACATTAAAGATTGAAAAAGTTGGACGAGTATACACTATAATAACTGAAGAATATGATGAGAATTTTATAAAGACATTAAATAGTTTTAATCCTCTCTTTATTGAAGAAATTAACCTAAGTCTTGAAGATGTATTCATATATAAAGTTGATAAGGAGGATGAACATGAAAAAGTATTATAATAAAGCATTGATTTTTCAATGGTTTAATTCAGCTAAAATAATATTATTGTTTGGAATGTTTTCCTGGGGAGTATGGGCAGAAAAGCTTTTAAAGACAAATGTAGATAGTGTACGCGTGGATATTGCATATAATTTTGATAATGGTTTCCGCACATTAGGATTGGATTATTATGCTATTCTTGGTTTTATATTTATAGCGATATTTTATGGAAGTATGGGTATAAGCAAAAAGAATAATATGATGTTTTTAAGCAGTGGACCATATACTAAAAAACAGATAAAAATTAATCAAATTATATGTATGATATTAACGCTGCTATTATATATAATTGAATATATTTATTTAATAATAATGTGTTCTGTAAAATATAGTGAATTATTAAGTATAGTAAATGGATACTGGTTTATTGTATCAATTGAGGTTATTAAAGTATTCCTATTTGGAATTGGGGGGATTTTAATATTGAACATTTTAGATATGCTATTTGCCAATTCTATTGTTGCAATGGCATCAGTGGTATCAGTTTTCCCAATAAGTCTGGGAATGATTTTAGAGCAGATAGACAGAATAATTGGATATATACCTAAAAAAATTGTAAATAATACTATAGATTATAGTTTGAATAGAGTAAGGATAAGCAAACATCCTTTAGTTGAATCATATATATCTGTAAATAATATAGATGTTAAATACCTGTTTACAGA
>CAZPRO010000318.1:0-2315 GCA_964588775.1 uncultured Clostridium sp. | reverse complement strand
GGTGGTGTTTTTTCCAGTGTTGTTTTAATAGCTTCTATAATTGAATAAACAGGTTCCTTTAATGCTTCTCTTACTTGTGATTCAGATATCTGTACTATTTTAGGAAGTCCAGTAATCATGTCTCTTCCTTTAATTTCCATTACTAATTCTTCTCCATCTACTCTATAAGCTGAACCAATTTCCATTTTCACCTGCTCAGCACTTCTTTCACCAATCATAAGATTAAATTCTTTTCTTACATATGATATTATTGACTGGTCCAATTCATCTCCAGCAACTCTTAAAGACTTGCTTGTAACAATACCTCCAAGGGAAATTATTGCAACTTCAGTTGTACCTCCTCCAATGTCAACAATCATGCTTCCTGTTGGTTCATTTACTGGAAGTCCTGCCCCAATAGCTGCTGCCATTGGTTCTTCCATTAATACTACATCTCTTGCACCTGCAAGCTTGGTAGCCTCTTCTATTGCTCTCTTCTCAACTTCAGTTACTCCAGATGGATAACATACAATTACTCTTGGACTTTTAAATGAGTTTTTGCTTGTTACTTTTTCAATTAATGTTTTCATCATTTCCTGAGCTGTATCAAAATCTGCAATAACTCCATCTTTAAGTGGTCTTATTGCAACAATGTTTCCAGGTGTTCTACCAATCATAAGCTTAGCTTCAGAACCAACTGCTAATGTTTTTTTATTAACATTATTAATTGCAACAACTGAAGGTTCTCTAAGTGCTATACCTTTACCTTTTACAAATACTAAAGTATTTGCTGTACCTAAATCTATTCCCATATCTTTGCCTGAACCAAAAAATCCCATTATATTATGCTCCTTCCAATTTATAAAAAACTTCTATCTTTTAGACTTACAAACTTATTATTCCCTATTATTATATGATCCAACAGCTTTATACCCAGAATGTTTCCACATTCTTTTATTCTTGCTGTTATGTTTATGTCTTCTCTGCTTGGTGTGGGGTCACCTGAAGGGTGATTATGACATATTATTATAGATGCACTGCTTTTGTTTATAGCAGGCTTAAATATTTCTCTTGGATGTACAATTGAGTTATTTAAACTTCCTTTAAAAACATCTTTGCTTCCAATAACTATATTTTTTGTATTTAAAAATACTACTTTTAGTATTTCCTGATCCAAATTTTTCATTTCATTCATTACCATGTCTGCAAAATCTGAAGGACAGGTAATTTTCATTTCTTTTTTTGACCCATGAATGGAACTCATTCTTCTATTAAGTTCTGCAACAGCTATAATTTGTGATGCTTTTGCATTTTTTATTCCTAACCCTTTTATTTCTTCTAATGTGGCATTAAAAATACCATCTAAACCATCAAAATAATTTAAAAGTTTATTGCTTATTAATATTCTGTCTGACTTTTTTGCTGTTCCCATAAGGATTGCCAGCAGTTCATCATTTGACAAGTAGTCTGCTCCAAACTTTGTAAGTTTTTCTTCTGGTGTTTCATAAAATACTTTTTCAGCATTTGACATATTTTTTTTCATCAATGTGCCTCCTATTAATATTTTACCCCACCATACATATATAAATAAAATTTTAAAATACCAAGAATAGTGTTATTCCTGTATTATAGAATTTAATAACTTTTTAAGCTTATTTAAAGGAAGTCCTACAACATTATAAAAACATCCTTCTATGCCTTCTACAAACACGCCTCCAGCTCCCTGTATTCCATAAGCTCCAGCCTTATCCATAGGCTCCCCTGATTCTATATACTTTTCAATTTCACCCTTAGTAATTTCAGAAAATGTAACCTTTGTTTTAACGCTTTCAGTTATTTTTTTATTAGTTCTGGTATTTATAAGTGCAATACCTGAATAAACATAATGATATGTTCCTGAAAGCATTTGTAACATTTTGAAGGCTTCCTCTTTATTTTCTGGCTTTCCTAATATTTTATTATCACTTACAACTATGGTATCTGCACCTATTATAATTGAATCATAATTAATAGTTTTTTCTACATCCATAGCCTTTCCTAATGCTATTTTTTTAACATATTCATCTACAGAATCTTTTAATGAAACACTTTTTTCATCAAAATCACTCACAATAACCTGAAAATTCTGTGTTATTCTTTTTAAAAGTTCTATACGTCGTTTAGATGCTGATGCCAATATTATTTTCATTAAATCATTCACTCCCAAAAATAAAAAGAATGTACTTTGAATATTATTAACAAAAGTAATAAAAATAGACATTAAGGGTGTAGATTTTTCTTAAAAATCTACACCCTATAGTTTATCATTTAAAAACATCATAAACAAGTGTGTTACA
>CAZPRO010000317.1:0-2332 GCA_964588775.1 uncultured Clostridium sp. | reverse complement strand
TGTGGCTTGAGCTGAACGTAGTGAAGTGGAAAGGAATGTTTAGAAAAATGAAAAATTTAAATAAAAAAGAAATGCTTAAAACAAATGGAGGAGCTATTGAATGGAATGGAACAATTTTAACATCATTTATAAAATATATAAAATTGATTTTTGAAATAGGTCAAACATTAGGAACAGCAGCGCGTCGTAATGAAAATAAAAATTATTGCAGTATTTAATGTAAAATATTATATTAAGTTATAAATGAAAATCAAGAAAATTTAAAATATTAAAAAATAATATTGTAAATAAGTTGATTTTTCTAAAATATGTTTGAATTCCATAAAAATATGTGATATTATTAATATAGAGAAATAGGAGGATAACATATGGGACTTAATATAAAAAAAATATTTTCAACATCCGATGAAAGTAATATAAATCCATCATCAGTTGATGAATACTATAAAGTTACTGAAGAAGAAGCATTAGAAGGAAATGATGGAAAAACTAAAATGATTTTAGTTGAACCAAGAGCATATTCAGAATCAGTTCAAATAAGTGACTACTTAAAATCACGTAATAGTGTTGTTGTAAACTTACAAAGAGTAACTACAGATCAAGGAAAAAGAATCGTTGACTTCTTAAGTGGAACTATATATGCAATAGGTGGCGACATGCAAAAGATAGGAAATGGAATTTTCCTATGTACACCAAAAAATATGAATGTTGAAGGAAAAATAACTGAAGATAAAGAAACAGATAAAGACGGTCTTGAAACCGAATGGTAAGGTGATTTAAATGAAAGGATTTAGTCATTCAGAAAACGGCTATAACATAGAAGAAGTAAATCGGTTTCTTGATCAAGTAATAAAAAAAGTTGAAAAAATGATGATTGAAAACAAAGAGAAAGAAACAAAAATAAAGGAAATGCAGAATTCTCTAGATGCTATTAATAAAGAAGAAATAGCAGATCAGTCAAGAAAATTAAAAGAATATGAAAGTATTGGTTCAAGAGAAGATTTAATGTTATTAAAAACTAAACTAGAACAATATGAAAAAATGGAAAACACACTTCAAAATGCTATTTTAATGTCTCAAAGAACATGCGAACAAATGAAAGAATCAGCATATAACGAAAGAGAAATAATTATCGAAGAAGCTAAAAAAAATGCCAATAGAATAATAAATGAAGCATTACTTGAAGCTGAAAAAGCAGAAAGAGATGCTTTAACAACACGCCGTAATATAAATGTATTTAAAAGAAAATTGAAAGATATATTAGAAACACAGCTCGATATTGTAAATGATATTGAGAAAATAGAATTATAGGTGAAGTATGATAATAATACTAATAATTCTTTTAGGGCTATCATTATATGGTGTAGTTAAAAGTGCCGATCTTTTTGTAGATGCGATGTCTTCACTTGCAAGTTATTTGAAAGTTCCAACATTTATAATTGCCCTAACAATCGTTGCATTTGGTACAAGTTCACCAGAACTTGCAATATCATTCTCAAGTTTAATATCAGGAAATGGTGTTTTAACACTATCAAATGTAATTGGAGCAAATGTTGTAAATATTCTTTTAGTTTTAGGCGTTGCAGCACTTGTTCATCCGATTAAAATAAAAGGAACAACAACAAAAAAAGAAATACCGATGTTAATATTAATAACAATGACATTTGCCGTATTATTTTCAGACCTTTTACTATCTGATACAGCATATGCAAATATTATATCAAGAAGCGATGGCATGATTTTAATTCTATTATTCTGTGTATTCGTATATTATTTAAAAGAAGTTATAAGTACACATAGATTAAAAGATACTGAATGTTCAGTACCAAAGTTCAATAAAACTCAAACAATTATATATGGATTAATTGGAATAGCAGTACTATTAATAAATGCCGATCAAGTAGTTGATATTTCAAGTATACTAGCAAAAACTATTGGAATATCAGATAAAGTTATTGGAATGGTAATAATCGGAATAGGAACATCTTTACCAGAATTAGTAACTTCAATAATAACAGTAAAAAAAGGAGACTTTGACTTTACAATAGAAAATATTGTTGGGACGAACATATTTAATATATGTATAGTACTAGGATTACCAGTCGTAATATTTGGTGATATAGTTGCAAACGGGTTTGGAATAATTGATATGGGAATACTTGTACTATCAACAATAATTTTATATTTCTTTTCAAAATCAGAAAAAAATATATCACGAATTGAAGGACTTGTAATGATACTAATTTTCTTATTATATTATAGTTATGTTATATTTATCTTTAATTCGTACTAAAATGTTCTAATGTAGTAGACATAATATCTTAAATATAGT
>CAZPRO010000316.1:0-2362 GCA_964588775.1 uncultured Clostridium sp. | reverse complement strand
AAATTATGATTTATATAAATGCTACAGATATAAAACATATTTTATGCGACAACCCCTTAAATTTATATTTTTCTGAAAGAAAAATTTCCGAAACTTTTAGCTCTTAGTCCTTGGTTTTTAGTTATAAGTTTAGTGCTTAAATAAAAGTCATTATCTAATTATATTCTTTAATATGCCAATACCTTCAATTTCACACTGAACAACATCTCCTGATTTTAAAAACTTAGGCGGAACAAATCCCATTCCAACACCAGCAGGTGTTCCTGTTGCAATTATTGTTCCTTTTTTTAATGTCATTCCCTGTGATAATTCTTCTATTACTTCATCTATTGTCGTCATCATTAATTTAGTATTACTATTTTGTCTTATTTCTCCATTAACTTTTGAACATATATTCAGTTCCAATGGAAAACAAAATTCATCTTTTGTAACTATCCATGGTCCCATAGGAGTAAAATCATCCAGGCTCTTCCCAAAATACCATTGCTTGTGAGCTGTCTGAAGATTTCTTGCACTTACATCATTAATAATTGTATATCCAAAAATATAATCAAGAGCATCTTCTTTCTTTACATTCTTTGCATCTTTTCCTATTATTACTGCAAGTTCACATTCATAATCAAGGCTGTCCACAATATCAAAATGACCATCAATATAATTACCATCTGCAACTGCTTCATTTATTCTTTTTGAAAAATAAACAGCATCTTTTCTATCTTTTTCAAATGCTTCCTTTTTAAAACGTGCTGATTCCTCTGCATGTTCTGCATAATTTATTCCAAGGCATATCATATCCTGCTTTGGTACTGGTATTGGTGCTTTTTTTGTTATTTCTGCAAAAGAAATTTTTTTAAGGTCTGATTTTAATGAAGCATCTTTCAAAATCTGCATTTCATCTTCTGTTATATTATCTATAAGTTCATTCATTGAATCATATTTAAGTCCAAGACTTTTTATTGGAACCATAAATGAATTATTTTTTAATACTAATCCTACTGCTTCTTCACCATTATAAGCATATGTTATTAATCTCACTTTCGCCCTCCATACTATACTTTATTTATTTGCGTATTCCTCAGCAAGCTTTTTAAATATTGGCAGAGAATTTTCTATTGTTGAAGTCTTAATACAATATGAAGCTCTAAAATGTCCAGGACATCCAAAATCACTTCCTGGCACTAAAAGAAGATCATATTTCTTTGCTTTTTCACAAAATGCATAATCATCTTCTTCAAGAGCTTCAGGGAAAAGATAAAATGCACCTTCTGGTTTATGACATGTAAATCCGGCTTCAATTAATCCATTGTATAATAATTCTCTGTTCTTTTCATAAATTGTTATATCAGAAGGCATATCTGCACATCTTGCAACTGCTTTCTGAAAAATAGCTGGTGCATTTACATGAGTTAAAACTCTGGCTGCTCCTGCTATTGCACCAAATATTTTATTAAAATCACTTACTTCATCTGGAATTACTATATATCCTATTCTTTCTCCTGGTAATGAGAAGGATTTACTATATGAATAACATACTAATGTATTATTGTAATACTTTGTTACATATGGAACTTCAATATTATTGTAAGCAACTTCTCTGTATGGTTCATCACTTATAATGAATATAGAATGATTATATTCTTTTTCTTTTTCTCTTAAAATATCTGAAAGTTTTTTAATTGTTTCCTCTGAATATACAACTCCGCTTGGGTTGTTAGGTGAATTGATAATAACTGCTTTTGTCTTTGAAGTTAATAATTTTTCAAATTCATCAAAGTTAATCTGAAAATTATCTGTTTTTGCTGGAACCACTTTTAATGCTGCACCTGTTGATTCAACAAAACATTTATATTCAGGAAAATAAGGTGCAAAAGTGATAAATTCATCACTTCCTTCATTTAATGCTTTAAAGCATATTGTTATTGCTGCTGCTGCACCTGCAGTCATAAATAAATTTTTGCCTGTAAAGTTTGTTCCAAATTTTTTATTTATACTCTTTGCAAGAAGTTCCCTGGATTCAGGATCTCCAGGTGCTATTGTATATCCATGAATGCTTTCGGGAGATTCATTTTTTAATATATTTATAAGTTCATCTGTAATAAATTGTGGTGTAGGAACATTAGGATTCCCAAGACTAAAGTCATACACTTTATCCTCTCCTACTACAGCTGCTCTTTGTCTTCCATATTCAAATACTGTTCTTATTGTTGATTTTTTGCTTCCTAACTCATACATTTTTCTGTTAACCATCTTTAATCACTCCCCAATTTGTATATTAATTCATTTTGTAAAAACATTATAATTTTACTATCTCACAATAAGCTAATTTATGCAACATTAAGAAATTTGTAAAAGAAATTATCCC
>CAZPRO010000315.1:0-2363 GCA_964588775.1 uncultured Clostridium sp. | reverse complement strand
TTTTTCTTATTTCTTCAGCAGCCTGTACAAGATTTTTAAGACTTGCCTTTGTTTCTGTTTCTCCTCTTGTTTTAAGACCACAATCAGGATTAATCCATAATTTATCCTTTGAAATCTTTGCAAGCATTAATTTTACTGCTTCCTTTATTTCATCTACAGATGGAACTCTTGGTGAATGTATATCATAAACACCAGGACCTACTTCTGTTTCAAAATTATCTGCATTTAATGCATCAATAATAGTAAGCTTAGAGCGTGAAGCTTCAAATGAAATTACATCCGCATCCATATTATCAATATCCTTAACTATTTCTTCAAATTCGCTGTAGCACATATGTGTGTGAATCTGAGTTTCTGGTTTTACCTCTGCTGCACATAATCTAAAAGCTTTTATTGCCCAGTCAAGATATTCACTGTACCATTCTGCTCTTCTTATTGGAAGTTTTTCTTTTAGTGCTGCTTCATCTATTTGTATTACCTTTATTCCTGCCTTTTCTAAATCAAGAACTTCTTCTTTTATTGCAAGTCCTATTTGGAATGCCATATCTTTTAAAGATATATCTTCCCTTGGAAATGACCAGTTTAATATGGTTACTGGGCCTGTAAGCATTCCCTTAACAGGTTTCTTTGTAAGACTCTGAGCATATTCTATATAAGGAACTGTAATTACCTTTTCTCTCTTAATATCTCCAAAGATTATAGGTGGTTTTACACATCTTGTTCCATATGACTGAACCCATGCCTTTTCTGTAAATACATAGCCACATAAATTTTCACCAAAGAACTCTACCATATCATTTCTTTCATATTCACCATGAACAAGAACATCTATATTAAGTTCTTCCTGAAGTTTTATACAGTCTTTTATAAAACCTTTAATATTTTCATCATATTCTGCCTTGGTTATTTCACCTTTTCTATACCTTGATCTGTTTCTCTTAACTTCTGCTGTCTGAGGGAATGAACCAATTGTGGTTGTTGGAAGTTCTGGAAGATTAAGAGCTTCTTTTTGAACCTTTTCTCTTTCACTTCTTGCCATGTTTCTTGTAAAATCACTTTCATTAAGTTTTTTTACATTTTCCTGAACTTCCTTATCCATGTGCTTCTTTTCACTGTCAAATAAGTTCTTATTATCAATATAATATTTATTGTTTTGTCTGTCTTTATCATCTGCAAGCTCTGATAATTCCTTAATCTCAATAAGCTTTTCTTCTGCAAATGCAAAATGCTTTATTATATCCTCTGAAAGTTTTGTTTCATTTCTTAAAGTAAATGGTACATGTAAAAGAGAACAGGATGTATTTATTACAATTTTATCTGTTTTACCTTTAAGAAAATCTAAAGTTTCAAGAACCTTTTTATAATTACATTTCCATATGTTTTTACCATTAACAACCCCTGCAAATAAAGTTTTATCCTTTGGAAAGCCAAAGTTTTCAATTAATTCTTTTGTCTTCTTTCCTTCAATAAAATCAAGTCCTACACCATCAAAATCAAGGTTTATTACTTCTTCATAACAGTCTCTTACATCTCCAAAGTATGTTTGAAGTAAAACTTTTAAATTTCCTTTATTCTTTAACACTTTAGAATATATATTCTTAAATATTTCTATATCCTCTTTGTTTAAGTCTGTTATAAGTATAGGCTCATCTATTTGAATATTTTCTGCTCCTATGGCATTAAATTTATCAAATATTTCAATATATGCATTAACAATATTGTCTACATGATCATTTATGTTTTTACTGCCATTGTATTTTGCAAGTTTTAAAAAAGTAAATGCACCTATTATTACAGGCATTGTTTCTATTCCCTGTGATTTTGCTTCAGAGTATTCTGCAAATGGCTTTTCACCATTTAATTTTATTTCTGTATCATCATAAAGTTCCGGAACCATATAATGATAATTTGTATTAAACCACTTCTTCATTGCAAGAGCTTTAACATCACCCTTATCTCCCTGATATCCTCTTGCCATTGCAAAATATGTATCAAGTGTACTTAAACCTAATTTTTTATAATTATCTGGAACTGCATTTAATAAAAATGATAAATCAAGCATGCAGTCATAAAAAGAAAAGTCATTTGATGGTATATAATCTATACCGCTTTCCTTCTGCTTTCTCCAGTGTTTTACTCTTAAGTCTTGTGCATTTTTAAGTAATGTATCAATACTTATTTCTTTTTTAAAATATGATTCTGTCCAGAATTTAAGCTCACGCATTTCGCCTATTCTTGGATAACCTATAATTGAATTTTTCATGTTTCTGCCCCCTTCATGTAGGAAATTATAGTATAAACAAATACTCTTCGTAAATTACAAAAAAAATATGGCCTGATATAGAAAAAATCTATAGCAAACC
>CAZPRO010000314.1:0-2368 GCA_964588775.1 uncultured Clostridium sp. | reverse complement strand
ATGCGAATCAATATTTAAATTCTTTAAATATTCTGAAAATATCTTGCATTTTCAGGACTATTTTTAATAATATTACATTACAAAGATATTACTAAATTCAAGCATAAACGCTGTTAGCTTTCCATAAATGTGGGTTAAGACACCTTTTAAAGATCTTACTTTAGAAGCATTTTGTATTTTTACTTTTTCATCAATCTGATTAAATAAAGATTCTATTGGTTGTCTTAATCGACTTATAGCAGTTGAGCTTAATGATTGGGCAGAATCAATATTCTTTTCTCCACGTTTTTTCTTATATGGAGTTAATATATTCGTTCCATTAGCCTCAGCTAATGACTTAAGTTCTGAATCTACATAAGCTCTATCCGCATATATTGTTCTGTTTTCAAGATTTAAAAATATTTCCCTCACAGCTTCTAAATCATGTACTGATGCCTGGGTCAATAAAGCAAATTCAGGGTATGGAGTTTTTTGAGGTCTAACATTTGCAATGACATGAAGTTTACATCCATAATAATGAAAATCTTTAGTTGCGCAATAACCTTTATTACAAATTTCACTAGCAACTTTTCCTCTATACGCTCTTTTATCCTTAGCTAACGCTATCGGTAAGGAATCTACAATATTTTCAGTAACAGTTGAAAATTCATTAGTAAAAATTGAGGTTAAAATGCATACTAATTCTCGAAATGCTTCATGCAAATTGTTAAGTCTATTATTAAAAGCTTGATAACTTGGAATATTGGGGAAATACTCAAACAAATAATTAACAGCATATTTGTACACATCTTTTTTAGTATATTGTTTCTGTAAAGTTGCCCATAAGTATATTGTTATTATCTCCTCATCAGTAAATTTAGGCGAACAATTATTACTAAAACGTTGCACAGAATGTGCTAATCTGCTATCATAAATAGCAGAAACATAGCAATATAATTCAATTAGTTTAAAAATGAGTTCTTTTTTCATATTTTCATTTTAACCTAATTTTGAATTTTGTCATGTTTCTTTTTTATTTAGTTTTAACTCTTGATTCGCATACTAGTATGTAATGTTATCTTAAAATTTTACATTCTATATAAATCAGATGCCAGTTCTTTTAATCTTTTCAAATTCTTAACAACATATTTTTTATTCTTCTTTTCTAAAATATTATCTTCACAGAATTTCTTAAGAGTTCTATGAAGATGTCTGTAACTTGTTCCAAGAAGTTCTGCAATTTCAAGATATGATGCACCAAATTCAAATATAATTTCTTCTTCACTGCATTCATATACAAATGCATATATGTATCCTGCAAGTCTTTCCTCTAAGGAATATACTGCATTAATCGAACCGTTATTACAGCTTACATCCAATTTATCTCCTAAATATGAGCAGATATAAAGTAAAAAAATAGGATCTTTGCATAAAATTTCACGTACTATCTGTAACTTTATTGCTACTGCATAAACATCCGTAATAGTCTGAACACTACAGTTAGCTATATCACTTTTTGTAAACTCCACATCTCCTATTATTTTAAATCCATCATAAAAGCATGCAATCATTGATTTTCCATTTGCAAGATTTTTGCAGACTTTAACACGACCACTAACAATAAAAAATATATTATTTAATTCTTCGCCTTCTTTACAGATATATTCATTTTTATCATATAAATATAAGGTCATATAAGAAAACATATCCTTAGAGAACAAGTCATTCATATTATATTTTTTTATATATTCTTTTAAAAGTTTGTCATCCTTTATTTTTTTCATTATTATATCTCCATAAAATTTTTTTATTATTTTTATAAAACATGACATCTGTCCTGTGTAATATATATATATTATCGTAAACTATATTTAGGTTTTTTAGCAATATAAATATAGTTTAAAGGAGGAGTACATTATGTACAATTTTTTATCTTTATTAATAGGTTCATTAATTGCGGTTATGGCTGCATTTAATGGAATACTTTCAAGTAAAGCAGGCAGTTATTCTTCATTATTAATAATACATCTTACAGGATATATCTTCATTTTAATAATAATGCTTTTAAAGAGAGAAAGGATTCCTTTTAAAATGAAGCATTCTGTATATCTTTATAGTGCTGGTGCAATAAGTGTTGCAACAGTGCTTATCAATAATATAACCTTTGCAAATATCGGTATATCCCTTCCTGTTGCCTTAAGTCTTCTTGGGCAGATGGCAGCCTCTATATTTTTTGATTACTTTGGATTTCTGGACATGCCCAAAATTCAATTTAATAAGAAAAAGACTATAGGATTTGTCATAATTACTGCAGGCATATGTATAATGACTTTTTTATAAATAAAGGAGGAAAACATGTTTTATATATTAATTTCTTTTATATCAGGAA
>CAZPRO010000313.1:0-2370 GCA_964588775.1 uncultured Clostridium sp. | reverse complement strand
AACGGAGATTTTATGAAAGGCAAAATGCCTCGCTTATTATCAAAATGTTATTATCGTGTATATGAAAATATGCGAAAAACAAAAAAATTCAGGGTAGAAGATACGTGTGTAGGCTGTGGATTATGTGCTGAAATGTGTCCCATTAATGCTATTGAAATAAAAGATGGCAGACCTCTATGGATAAAAGACAAATGTGTTATGTGTCTAGGATGTCTTCATAGATGTCCTAAATTTGCTATTCAATATGGGAATAAAACAAAAGAACATGGACAATATACACATCCAGATGTAACATTTTAAAATAAATTATATCTTTCATTAAATAAATGCCTGCAAAAAGACATGTAGCTTAGTTTGCTACATGTCTTATATTTTACTTTTCAAAATATCTAATTTATTATAAATAATGTTATATATCTAACTTATGGAATATTTATATCCTTTAATCTCAAGAAAAATCCTAGAATTAATACTCCCAAATAAAATCAAATCATATTTTTTAGTGTATTACAAATAAGCTCTGGCTGTGTCAAATGAATATAATGTGTGCTTTTTTCTGCTTGAATCCATAGGGATTTTTTACTAAAATTTAAATACTCTTTCATAATAGCCTGCCACATTTCTTCAATTTTAAAAGCAAATTCCCTTGAATTATTTCCAAATTCCATACTTTCTTTTATTGCAAGTTCTGATGAATGAGTAATTAACACCAACGGAATATCTGGAAATCCTTCTCCTGTCATAAGCAGTTTAATTTTATCTAGTTCATGTGCTTTCTCATACTCTTCTAAGGCTGTAGCAGAGTGCGAAACATAAGTATAGCTATTTAATATATCATTTATTTGTTCTTTGTCAAATCCATCATAATAATATAGTGGTGGTGCTTTTTTCAATAACATCTTTGAAATAAATCCCATATGCAATTTAGCCAGCCTATGCATTATTTTAAAGGTTCCACTTTTATCAACTCCTGATTGCTTATATTCTTTATCTGATAAACATTTCTTAAATTCATAATCCTTTGCTGATAATGGATCTAATAAAATAATTCCCTTCACATTATCAGAATACAATCTGCAAAATTGTTGTGCATACAATCCTCCTTGGGAATGAGCTATCAATATAATTTTATTTGTATGCTGTACTTTTTCTAGCAATCCATATAATTCTTTTGCTATATTTTCAGGTGTTCGTTCATTGTCTGATATTTCACTTTTATTAATACCAGCTCTTTCGTATAAAAGCACTCCAAAATCCTGAGATAATATTTTCGCTATAGGAATCCATTCACTTAAAGAAGCTCCCAATCCCATTTCAACTACTATTTCAACTGGTTGTTTTCCAAAAATCTTATAATTATGATTCATCAAAACTTCTCCTTTTATTTAATAATTTTGCTAATTCTTTTTGCTCTGATTTCTGCCATCTTGATACAAGACTCTCAAGCAATATATCCTCATATTCAAAATGCTCCTTGTTTGCCTTCCTGCCCTTATGGGTAAGATATAAAAATAATTCTCTTTTATCTTCTTCATTTATTCTTCTTTCAATATATCCTCTCTTTACTAAGCGTGAAACAGCAGTAACAATGGTAGTCTTAGGTATTTTTAACCTATTGCTGATTTCTTTAGCAGTAATATTTTCATTTGTTTCAAGCATAGCCAGTATAGTAATATCTTGTTCGCAGAGGCTTAATAAGTTTCTATAATCACCTTCACTCACTATTTTTTTATTATTCTTCATTATTTCATGCAACAATTGAGAGAATTGTACCTTAAGCTCATTTTTAGACACTATATACCTCCATTTTAAATAGAACGTTATTCATTCTATTAATATATTTTTATTTTAGCATAGGTATTTTTTTGTGTAAATTCTTAGTTATAATATTTGGCATTACAACCATTAATTTTTATACTATTGTTGTAAATTTTAAAATGTGCTCTTTGTAAAAAATATAAAAAGGGCTATCCTTATGACATTTTTAAATCCTAATAATAGACAGCCCCTTTTATTTGCACTTTTGAAGGCAATATATTAGATTATACTAAAAGTATTGTTTTCTACTGGTTTACTTTCTGTATTTCCAGCTGTTCCTTACAAATCATACAATATTGGTTTAGTTTACAAAATTGTTCTATACATTCACTAAAATCAAACTCAAAATTATGTCTTTTTTCATTAAACTTTACATACAAAAATGCTAAAATTTCTGCTGCATAATGTAGATTGCAGCTTTCTGCATTAATTTTTAATCTCTTTAGTTCTTCTATTGTATATTCATGAACAGCATTAAATCCACTACTTAATAATTATTTTAACATTTTAGAACTCATATTTTTCTCCTTCTTAAAGCTTATTTTAAAGAAA
>CAZPRO010000312.1:0-2376 GCA_964588775.1 uncultured Clostridium sp. | reverse complement strand
AAAAGAAACTACATATGGAAATGAAATAGAATCTGTATGTGAGACAAAAATAATTAATGATAAAAGGCTGGATTCATATCATGTAATAAAAGATTCAGAAGGAAAAGAATTAACTATGCTGGAATTACAATGGGAAAAAATAAAATAATTTAAAGAAAATATGAAGTTAATAAAAATGAAATCATACAATATACAGTATGGCTTTTTGCAAGAAATACTGTATATGTATGGTTTTATTTTTTATATGACAGTTCTTTTATTATAATGATGCAGATTTTGCAGCTATAACTCCTGAACTCCATGCCCATTGGAGATTAAATCCACCACAGTCACCATGTACATCCATAATTTCACCACAAAAATATAAATTTTTTTGAAGTTTTGATTCAAGTGTAGTAGAATTAATTTCTTTAGTGTTTACGCCGCCTACAGTAACTTGTGCATTAGAGAAACCATTAGTATCCATGCAGGTGAATTCCCAGTGTTTTAACCTTGATATAAATGTTTTAAGGTCTTTCCAGTCAACATTACTACAAGGAATATGAATATCCTTTATGTTGCAATCTTTTAATAATACAGGAATTAGTTTTTTATTAATAAGCCCAATTAATGCAGAAGATATTTCTCGATAGTTAAAAATTGAAAAATGTGTTGAGAATAAATTATTTATTTCAGCAGTACTTTTGCTAGGGAACATATCTATAACTATCTTTACAGTGGAATTTCTATTTAAAGCTTTTGCAGCATAGGAGGACAACTGTAATATAGGTGGTCCTGAAATCCCATAATCAGTAAATAGAATTTCTCCTTCTTCACTTCTAATTAAATTATTATCTATAAAAATGGAAGCAGTTCCATTAAATTTTACTCCTGACAAGGCTTTTAAGTAGGGATAGTCAAGTTTTAACTGAACAATACCAGGTACAGGACATATTATTGTGTGCCCAAAAGATTTTGCTAATTTATAGCCGGAACCATCAGAACCTGTTTTGGGTGCTGATTTTCCACCACAACATAAAATGAGCTTTTTGCATAAAAAATTTTTAAAATTATCATTATTAGTTGAGATAATAAAGTTTTTCTTTTTAGATACAGAACATACTTTGCAGTCTAAATACAAGGGAATTGAACGTTCTTCTAAAGCCATTCTAAAAATATCAATTACAGAAGATGCTTGAAGAGATTGAGGATAAAGCTTACCATTTTCAAGTTCTGTTACAGGCAGACCAAGAGTATAAAATAAATTTTTTGTATCATCTATATTAAAATTACTTAAGGTGTTAAAGAAAAAATTAGGATTTTCGCTATGGTAACCTTTAAAAGGAGGATGGATATTATTATTACTAATATTACATCTTCCATTACCTGTAGTTAAAAGCTTTTTACATATTCTAGGACTGGCATCAATAATGGCTACATCCATTCCAAGATCCTTTGCAGTTATAGCTGCAATTATACCTGAAGCTCCTCCTCCAATTATTATTATGTCATGATAAAACATATTTTTATATCACTCCTTGTGCTAATTGTATGAAGCAAAATATAAAGAAATTATTTTCAATAAATTGATTTTAACATAGTAATAAAAATGTTAAAAGCTACAAACAATAAACATGGTGATTATATTATGAAAATAAAAGTTAAGAATAGCAAATTACAGGATTTTAATAAATTGTTTAAAGTAAGACGAATGAACTATGACCATATATTAGTGGATTATCCTTGTGAAAAAGGAATAAAATCATTCAAAATTGAAGATGTTAGTTTAATAGGAGAAAATAAAATAGATGAATTTTTAATAGAAAATCCTCAATATCTAAAAATAAAATTGAAAAGAGGTATATCAGTAGCTTTCTATAGTGCATTAAAGGAGGCATTAAAAATTGAATTAAATGAAGAAGCTGAAATGTTAAACATATTAAATGATAAATATAGAGTAAATAGAAGAGGTATATGGGATAAGCAGATTGTAATATTAGTAAATAATAAATACCCATTAGAAATAAATGCATCAGGTCAAAATTTTAAAAAGGATAGTTATAATATAAATATACAAAAAGTTAATAATAATGAATTCATTATTATGTGTAAAGAACAAATAGAAAAAATAAATTTGGACATAGCAAGTAAAAAGGAAGAAAAAAGGGCATTTGAAACTGCTTTAAACTTATGTAACTAAAGAAGCAAATGCATTAAATGTGATACATTATTAAAAAAAAATAAAAAAAATAAAAAAATATGTTGACACTTAATCCAATTTTCTGTATTATAGTCTATGTGGTCAACGCGACTAGGTGTCAAAGGACATCAAAGCAATGACAATAAAGCATGGCTCCTTGGTCAAGCGGTTAAGACACCACCCTTTCACGGTGGTAA
>CAZPRO010000311.1:0-2387 GCA_964588775.1 uncultured Clostridium sp. | reverse complement strand
ATCTATGGATATTGTTCCATATTTAAGTGAATTAAATGAACAAGGTGGAGTTGGTAGAGCTAAATTGAATCAAATAACAAGAGTAGTTGGAATTATTCTAGCTTTTATTCAAGGATATATGTATTCATTTGCTTATATAGGAAATGGTAGCGCCATGGATTATATACAATTTTCAATTATTTTAACAGCAGGGACTTGTTTCTTATTATGGTTAGGGGATCAAATCACTGCTAAAGGTGTTGGAAACGGTGTTTCTTTAATTATTATGGCTGGTATCATTGCTAGTATGCCAAATATGTTTGCTAGTGCTTGGGGAGGATTTGTTGATGCGTCAAGTATGCAAGGTACATTGTTGGGAATAGTATTATTTATAATTTATATTTTAGTATATTTAATTATCGTAGTTGGTATTATCTTTGTTGAAAATGCTGAAAGAAGAATACCTATTCAATATGCTAATAAATCAAATGCTACATTTGGTGGCAAACAAAATTATCTACCATTCCGTTTAAACTCAGCAGGAGTTGTTCCGGTAATCTTTGCTTCTGCATTGTTATCGATTCCAAGTATTATTGCGCAATTTATAAAGAAAGATGGATTTACATTATTCATTAATAAATGGATAGTTACAAGTTCCCCAACTGGACTAATATTATATATTATACTTATTTTTGCTTTTTCATACTTCTATACATTTATTCAAATTAAACCAAAAGATATGGCTGATAATTTAAATAAAAATGGAGGATATATTCCAGGTATTAGACCAGGAGAAGAAACAAATAAGTATATTACAAAAGTTTTAAAGAAATTAACAGTAGTAGGTGCTATAGGATTAACATTTATTGCTGCGCTTCCAATAGTATTTGGTATGGTTACTAACTTACCTACAAGTGTTACTATTGGTGGAACTGGACTTTTAATTGTTGTTGGTGTTGCTTTAGAAACATATAAACAAATTGAAAGTCAATTAGTAAGTAGAAATTATACTAGAGGAAGAAGAAGATAATATGAAAAGTATTATTCTAATTGCAGCGCCTGCCGCTGGTAAAGGTACAGAAGCTGTAAAATTAGAGGAACAATTTCATATACCTCACATTTCAACAGGAGATTTACTAAGAGATGCAGTAAAAAATAATACTGAGTATGCTTCAATTATTGAAGACCATCTTAGAAAAGGTGAATTTGTTTCGTTTGAAATAGTATTGAAAATTTTGAAAAATAGAATATTACAATCTGACTGTGATAATGGGTATATACTAGATGGATTTCCAAGGGATTTAGTTCAAGCAGAAGCTTATGATGAAATCTTGAAAGAAATAAATAAAGATTTAGGATATGTTATAGTATTAGATGTTGATAAAGAAACAGCTAAGTCTAGAATTAGTGGACGATATAGTTGTCCTGATTGTGGGCGTGTTTATAATGTTAATACTTCACCTAAACCACAAAATAATGGTTTATGTGATGTTTGTAATACTATGCTTATACATAGATCTGATGATAGCGCTGATGTTTATGAGGAAAGATATAATACATATCTAAAAAAAACAGAGCCGTTAATTAATTATTATGCATCTAAGGGTAAGGTATATCATGTGGATTCTAGTATTAATCCAGAATATACTCATGAACAAATTGTAAAAATCTTAGGAGAATAGGTATGATTTCAATAAAAACTCCAAGAGAGATAGAATTAATGCGCGTAGCTGGCGAAATAGTAGGGGATACTCACAAGTATTTAATACCTTATTTAAAACCAGGAATTACAACTAAGAAGATTGATTCGCTAGCTCGTGATTATATTATAAAAAGAGGAGCTTTTCCTTCTTGTTATCATTATGATGGTTATCCTGCTAATATATGTATATCTATTAATGAAGAGGTAGTACACGGGATAGCTTCGAATCGCAAATTAAAAGAAGGAGATATAGTTACATTAGATATATGTGCATGTTTCAAAGGTTATCATGGTGATAGTGCTTGGACTTATGCGATAGGTGATATATCTGATGAAAAAAAACATTTGATGAAACATACAGAGCAAGCTTTGTATGAAGGGTTAAACCAAGTTAAAGAAGGTGCACATATAGGTGATATTGGTTATGCTGTGGAAAACTATGCTTTAGAACACGGTTTAGGTGTTGTTAAAGAATTAGTTGGACATGGCGTTGGTAATCATTTGCATGAAGATCCAGATGTTCCTAATTATGGAAAAAAAGGAACAGGACCAATACTTAAGAAAGGTATGGTAATTGCTGTTGAGCCAATGCTTAATGCAGGAACAGCTGACATTTATCTATTAGATGATGATTGGACCGTAATTACTGCCGATGATAAACCTTCTGCTCATTTTGAACATACCGTATTGGTAACAGAAAATGGGT
>CAZPRO010000310.1:0-2421 GCA_964588775.1 uncultured Clostridium sp. | reverse complement strand
TAAAGTTAATTTCGTAAACCTGTAGTATCATAAATATAGTTTAATTAATTCAACAACAAACAGAGGTATCATTTATCCCCTTTGAACTAATTATTAAATTACTATAAATTGATACTAAACACTCACAAAACAACTTCCTTTTCATTGAAATCTATATTTAGTTATATAATACCACTATTCTATCTTTTGTCAACTGTTTTTACTGTATAAAAATCTTTTTTCATAAAATGTAGATTTTTTTCTTAGTTCATCATTAACGTCCTGAATACTATTATTATTTTTTTCAATTATTGTCTGTTCACCAGAAAATAAATTCGTTCCAAGCCCTAGCTTTTCCCCCTCAACTTTTACACCTAAGCTTGCAAGAGTAGTGGGAAACATGTCCATAGTAGATGCATATCTACCTTTCATTTCTTTAGGGTAAACTGCTGAATTAATAAACACATCATATATTCCTCTATTAAAAGAAGTATCTATCTCCTCACAAAAATCTGTGTCCATAGTTGTATGATCTCCAACTATTACTATTGTTGTATCTTCATAAAAATCCTGCTGCTGTATCCATTTCACAAATTCACTTACCTGTTTATTTGAACATGCGATTACATTTTCATACTGATCATCACCAAATTTATTTTCACATAAAGGACATAAATATCCATCCTCAAAATGTGTATCTGCAGTAAGCATTGTAAAATTAAAAGGCTTATCTTCAGAAGAAAGTTTTAATAATTTTTCTTTTGCATATTCAAAAAGTTTCCTATCTTCAAAGCCCCACCACTCATAATAATCTTCTGGTATTTTTTTATCCTTTATTGCAGAATAATAATCATAAATTTCATAATTTCCATGCTGTTCAAAATAATTTCTTCTTCCTGCATAATTAGCATCAGAACCTATCATAAGCATATTGTTATATCCGTTTTCGTTTAATATGTCCCCAAGATTTTTTACTCCTGGCATAAAACTGCTATATTGATTCATATTATTTCCATAAATAGGGAGTTTGAGTGGAAGTCCACTTGTCTGTGCAAAAATTGCTCCCATTGTCCACGTAGCTCCATAAGACGGAGTAATTCCTCCAAACTTATCTGTAGCTGAAAAATTAATATTATTATGTGCCATTTCTGTAAGCTCTGGTATTAAATTCTCATCAAAATAACCACCTTCATCTTTTGAAGCATAGGTATATTCCATTGATTCAACATATATGTATATAAGGTTTCTCTTCTTTTCGGGAAAATTAATATGTACATTATCAGGATTAACATAATTATCTTCAATAAACTTAGATCTTTGAACTTCACTTTTTAAATAGTCACTAAGATTCAATTGTCTCCAGCTAAATCCCAAAGATATAACAAGAAATATTATAGATAGCATTAAGGGGATTTTTTTTATGTATTTAAGAGGTGTTAACTGAAACTTAATCTGTTTTGATACTAACTTAAGATTTATTATTATTCTCTTTTGGAGTTTATATAATATTAATACTGATGATATGCTTGTAAATATTATAGATGGTTTTAAACAGCTGTTAATATAATCAATAATGTAATCCTTATTAACCCCTGCCATTGGTACTTTTAAGTTAAAAATTATTTCTTCAACTGATATATCTCCAAAAGTATTTAATGCCCATTTAGTTGAATTGTATACTAAAAAACCAACAAATATAATTATACATACAGCAATATTCTTTAAAATCTTTTTCATATCTATTTTTCCTCATTTGTCTCTATCATTATATTTATACTAAAATACTTATTTATTACATCTAACAAAAATGCCATTATAATAGAAACACATAATGCAATAAATAAATATTTTATTGAAACATAATCAATAATAGTAACAGCATCTACTTTCCAAATAATTCTTATTAAGAATAAAGACAGCATGTTATTTAATGCACATAGTGAACCCAATAATATACCCAAAAATAATATATTAGTCTTCTTTTTTAATGTATTCTTATTTATAAACCATAAAATAAGCATAGATAACAAAGATGGACATATTAAAAATACAAAATGAATCATATTATCTCCCTTTCTCATTAGTTATTTATTTTAACCAGAGTAATTCACAAAAGTTAACAGCCTTATCATAATAGCCAAAGCTTGTCTAAGTGTACTTTACTAACATTATACAACAATTATATTTAAAAACATATACAAATATAAAAGGGCAGCGATTATAATCACTGCCCTCTCCATATTTTATTATTATAATATTATAGGTGCCAAATATCATTATTGTATTGCTCAATTGTTCTATCAGAAGAGAAGAAACCAGCTTTACTAATGTTTATTAATACTTTTTTATTCCAAGTCTCTCTGTCTTCATAATCTTTAAACGCTTTATCTTTTGTTTCTATATAATCTTCTAAATCAAGTAAAGTCATAAACCAGTCTTTAT
>CAZPRO010000309.1:0-2491 GCA_964588775.1 uncultured Clostridium sp. | reverse complement strand
AGTATATATACATTTCCTTTTTTAGTTATATGTTTTGCAAGTTTAATTCTCTGTCTTTCTCCTCCTGATAAAGTACTTAGTGGCTGACCAAGTGTCATATATTCAAGCCCTACTTTTTTCATTGCTTCTATTGATTTCAATATCTTTTTATCTTCAAAGAACTCAAAAGCTTCATCCACTGTCATTTCCAAAACTTCAACTATATTCTTATTCTTATATTTATAGCTTAAAGCTTCTTTACTATATCTAAGCCCTTCACATTCTTCACATTCTGTTATTATAGGATCCATAAAAACAAGTTCTGTTACTATTACACCTTTTCCTTTACATACAGGACATGCACCTTTTGAATTAAAGCTAAATAAACCTGCATCTACATTATTAGTTTGTGCAAATAATTTTCTTATATCATCAAAGAAACCTAAAAATGTTGCCGGCATTGATCTATTTGTAGCAGTTATTGGGCTCTGATCTATCTGTACCACTTCATCTTTATATTTATTCTTAAATACTCTTGATATTAATGTACTTTTCCCTGAACCTGCAACTCCTGTTACTACTGTCATAATTCCTTTTGGAATATCTACATCAACATTTTTTAAATTATAAAGATTCGCTCCTCTTATAGGCATTACACCTTTTGCTTTTCTTACATTTTCTTTTATTGAAATTTCATTATTCAAACTTTTTCCTGTTAATGTATTACACTTAAGCAATTCTTCATAACTTCCCTGAAAAACTATTGTTCCACCCTTTTTCCCTGCATTTGGACCTACATCTATAACTTCATCTGCTATTTTTATTACATCTTGATCATGCTCAACAACTAATACAGTATTACCTTTATTACGTAAACTTATTAGTATCTTATTCATTCTTTCTACATCTCTTGGATGAAGACCTGTACTTGGTTCATCAAATATGTATGTCATTCCTGTAAGAGCACTTCCCATATATCTTACAAGTTTAACTCTTTGAGCTTCTCCCCCTGAAAGACTTGAAGATTCTCTATTTAAGTTAAGATAAGGAAGCCCTATTTCAATCATTCTGTCTAATCCCTGACATAAACTGTGAATAAGAGTTGCTACTCTGTCATCTTTTACTTCACTTAAGACCTGCCTTAACTCTTCAAATTCCATATCACACATATCTGCTATAGAATATCCATTTATTTTGCAGTTAAGAACTTCTTTATTTAATCTTTTTCCACCACATTCTGTACATAATTCTTCTTTTGTCAAAGTTTTTGACTTTTCTTTTGTATGTTTACTTAAATTAGTTAAATCTCTTTTTAAGTATCTTCTTGTATAATCATTGTATAAGCCCTTTACTTTTGGATTTTCAATTTTACTTTTTCCATCTTTTGAACCATATATCAAAAGATTATATTCTTCCATGCTGTAGTCTTTTAATTTTTTATCCAAATCAAATAATCCACTTTCTGCATACTGATTCCAATACCATGATCCTGGTTTATATGTAATATCAGTAATACATCCTTCATTTAAAGACTTTTCTCTATCTAATACTGCTTCTATATCTATCTCTGTTACTTTTCCTATTCCTGAACATTTTTTACACATTCCATTTGGATTATTAAATGAAAAATATGATGCTGTACCGACATAAGGAGTACCTATTCTTGAAAATAAAAGTCTCAAGCTTGAATATAAATCTGATATTGTTCCTACTGTTGAACGTGCATTTCCACCTAATGAAGTCTGGTCTACAATAACTGAAGCTGTAAGATTATCAAGTAACTGAGCATGAGGTTTTTCATACTTAGGAAGCCTTCCACGTATAAAAGCAGAATATGTTTCATTCATCTGACGTTGTGACTCTGCTGCAATTGTATCAAAAACAATACTTGATTTACCTGAACCTGATACTCCTGTAAATACAACTATCTTACCCTTTGGAATATTTAGTGAAATATTCTTCAAATTATTTTGAGTTACTCCTTTTAAAATCATATCATTCACAATATCACTCTCCGCTTCTTTGTTTTTCTTCATTGTCTAATACTAGTTTAAACCCTCCCATTACTGGAGAGTCAATAACTATTTTTTAAATTAGCAGTAAAATCTTTAACAGCATAAAAATAGATGAGGCTTTCCCATAAAGATTAAATTATATAACATTAAGTATATTATTTATTACAAACAATACTAAATATTATAGTTATACTCCTTAATTAGATAACCCCATCTATTTTCTTTAAACTATATTTTTTTAAATTCCTCTTTTTTAGCCATACATTATTATTTTATATTGAAGAATGCTTTTCTTCCTCTATATTGTGCTATATCCTCTAGTTCTTCTTCAATTCTTAATAATTGATTATATTTAGCAACTCTTTCTGATCTTGCAGGTGCACCAGTTTTAATTTGACCAGCATTAACTGCTACAACTAAATCTGCAATGGTTGTATCTTCAGTTTCACCACTTCTATGAGAAACTACTGCAGTATATCCTGCTCTGTTTGCCATTT
>CAZPRO010000308.1:0-2502 GCA_964588775.1 uncultured Clostridium sp. | reverse complement strand
ATTAATTTAAAAAGAGATTAGGAGGACATTTAAAATGGATATGAGTTGGATTAAATTCTTTATTGAAAATAACGGGGGATTTGTTTTAGGAGCATTAGGTGTTGCTATAGCTGTTGGTATGTCAGGTATTGGTTCAGCTAAGGGTGTTGGTATAGTTGGTCAAAGTGCTGCTGCACTTTTATCAGAAGAGCCAGATAAATTTGGTAAAGCATTAGTTCTTGAATTATTACCAGGTACACAAGGTCTTTATGGATTTGTTATTGGATTATTAATATTCTTCAAATTATCTACTAATACTACATTTGCACAAGGTTTATATCTTTTATTTGCTGCACTTCCAATAGCTATCTGTGGTCTTTGGTCAGGTATTGCACAAGGTAAAGCATCAGCTGCTGGTATTCAAATATTAGCTAAAAATCCAGAACATACAACTAAAGGTATGGTATTAGCTGCCATGGTTGAAACTTACGCATTATTAGGATTCGTTGTATCATTCTTATTAGTTAATGGCGTATTTTAATTAGTCAATAATTAAGGATGAGGATGTGAGATAATGGCAAGCATTAATAATTTAACATCTAAAATCGTCAGCGACGCAGAAGAAAAAAAAGCTTCTATATTAAGTGAAGCACAAGCACAAAAAGATTCCATAGTTTCAAAAAAGAAAAGCGAAGCTGAAAAAGAAGAAAAAGTGATTTTAGAAAGAGCAAAAAGAGACGCTGCTACTAGAAAGGAAAGAATCATTTCTGGTGCAGAGTTAACTGCAAGAAATGAAAAGTTAGGTGCTAAACAAAGGGTTATAGCAGAAATATTTGATAAAAGTGTTGAAGCACTTTGTAATATTTCAGATGCTGAATTAAAGGATTTTATTGTTGAGTCAATATTAAGCAGTGATGCATCTGGAAATCAAAACCTAATTTTAAATGATAGAAGTGCAAAGGTTATTACTTCTGATGTTGTTGATGAACTTAATAATAAATTAGGTTCAAAAATGAATGTTAAAGTAAGTGCACAAAAAGGAAACTTTAAAGGTGGATTTATATTAGAAAAGGATGGCATAGAAATTAATAATACATTTGAGGCATTGGTTAATTCTGTTAAAGATGAACTAGGTCTTGAAGTAGCACAAGTATTATTCAATTAAGGAGGGTAACTAATGGATGCAATGCAATTTAGTCAAGTTATACCTAGAATTAGAGTATACGAGACAAAACTCCTTGATAAATCTAAGCTTGATAGAATGATTGATTCTCATTCTGCAGGCGAAGCACTTAAAGTGCTTCAAGAAAGTGAGTATGCCAATGTTATGAGTAATGTTAAGAGACCTGAGGATTATGAAATCATATTAAGTGAGGAATTGAAAAGATTATTTACAGTAATGTATGATATATGTCCACAGAAATCTCTTATAGATTTAATGAGTGTTAAGTATGATTATGCAAATATAAAAGTTATTTTAAAAGGAATGTTTCTTAAAGAGGATTTATCTTATCTTTTAGTTGATGTAGGGACTATTCAGGCTTCCAAATTAAAGTTAAGCATTGAAAATGGAGATTTGAGAGATTTAAATAAGGTGATGAAAGAAGCTGTTGAAGTAACAACTGCTAAATTTGAGGAAACTAAAGATCCACAGGTTATTGACATTATCTTAGACAAATATATGTTTAAGCAATTAATAGAGATTAAGAAAGAAATAAATGATGCCTTTGTTGATAAGTATGTTAAGGCTCTTATAGATTCTACTAACATAAAATCTTTATTAAGAGTGAAAAAGCAAAATAAGGGCAGAGAGTTCTTTTCAAATGTTATTATTGAAGGTGGTTCAATAGATAAGGATAAATTACTTTCATTACTCAACGATGCAGTAGAAAATATTTCAACTAAACTTGCATTTACAAGTTATTCTGAAATTGTAAAGGAAGGCATTGAACAGTTTACAAAAACAGGTTCAGTAAGTATCCTTGAGAAATTAGTTGATAACTACATCATGAAAATGATGAAAGATGCAAAAATAATACCATTTGGTGTTGAACCATTCTTAGCTTATGTATATGCAAAGGAAACAGAAATAAAAATAATTAGAATTATAATGGTTGGCAAACTTAATAATATTGCTGCGGAAGTAATAAGGGAAAGGCTGCGTGATATTTATGTATAAAAAAATAGGTGTTGTTGGTGATAAAGATTCAGTTTTAGCATTTAAAGCACTTGGGATTGATGTGTTCCCAGTAGTTGAATTTGATGAAGCAAAAAAGACTGTTGACAGACTAGCAAGAGATAATTACGCAGTAATCTTTGTAACTGAACAGGTTGCACAGGGTATCGAAGAAACAATTGAAAGATACAATAAAGAAGTACTTCCTGCTGTAATATTAATTCCTAGCAATCAAGGAACGTTAAATATAGGTATGCAAAGAATTAGTGATAATGTAGAAAAAGCTGTAGGTGTTAATATTTTATAGAAAGGTAGGTTATGTCAGGTGAAGACCGGAAAGATAATTA
>CAZPRO010000307.1:0-2523 GCA_964588775.1 uncultured Clostridium sp. | reverse complement strand
ATAGCCATTTCATTTTCATACTCAGCTCTTTTTATACTGTTACTAAGTTCTCTTAAACGATAATTATAAACAACCATACCAAGCAAAGGCACTCCAATCAGTGTCATAACCAAAACCATTAATATAACTCCTGTTAAAACTGCTCCTTTATTTTTCTTCATATAGTTGCCCCTTCCTTAAAAGCTCTATATCTTTACATTAAAAGTAATATTCATAGTCGACGTAATAGTACTATCTTCTGAATTTACAGCAGTAACTTTAGCTGTATAAAAATATTCCTTCTTATCCTCTATCTTATCTTTATCTCCAAGCTTAATTCTTTGAAAATTTTTTTCTTCTTTAGATAAAGTCGGATCCGGATATGTTCTTAAATTAATATCAGCTCCCGACGTATATATCGTTACTTTATCCTCAATTTTTTTTCTTACATCAATAGTAACCGGAGAACTACTTTCATTTTTTATTAAAATTGAATATCCGCCACTTTTGGCATTTGCTTCATTAACACTTTCTATATCAAGTAAATTTCCAGTATATGTAGCATTTAAATAGTATCCATTATCTGTAAAATTAATTCCTGATTCTATTATTTGCATAGTTAAATCGTAAACAACAGGAGTTCCCACTCCTCCCTTTTGTACCTCAGTAGGATATCCACTCGCTTCAAGTGTAACTTTATATGAATCCGTCAAGTTCCCATATTCATCAGGTAATGTCATAACATCAAACTCAATATTCTTCAAAGCAGATGATTTATCTATCCACTCTTTAATCTCAGTTTCTAATCCGGTTTCAAGCTTTTTATATTCGCCATTTTTAAGCTGTTCCGCCACATACTCAATAACTTTATTAGCCTCAGTTTTAATCTGACTTCGAGCTTGGTACTTAAAACTATCTATAAAAGTCTTACCCAAAGGCACAGCAACAATAGCCAAAATAACCATTGCCGCAACAATTTCTATTAAAGTAAAACCTTTATTTTCCCTATAAATTTTCATATATCTCTCACCACTCTATTTACTAGCAAATTCAACATCTCCGGACGAGCTAACCATATTTACCCTAGAATTACTATCGTTATAAACAACAGCACTAACTTTTTTCCCGGACTTATTATCAACAGTTAAATCTACCGAAATTTTGTCATCATCCAATAGCTTTTTACAACTTAATATATCAAACTTAATATCGCCATTTGGAGTAAAACTTTCTGTTTTGCTATGCCCACCGTCTATACTATATTCCGCATAAAACTTTCCGTTTTGTTTAGTAAAACTAACATTTACACTATGCTTTGAATTCTCGTCACTATACAAACAATTTTGGCTGTTTCTAACCCCAATAGCAATTGCTGAAGAATCGGAATTACTAGGGCGCAAAGTCAAATTAACATCAAAATCCCTCAATGAAATTTGTTCTTCTTCATTAACCTTAACGCTATTCTTCTTTAAATTAACAGAATTACTACCAGAAGCACTGGCAGACTCTAAATCTCCTAAGAAATTAACCTTTGCAGTGGTGCGAAATCCATCATCTTTATTTTTTATATCGAAACTGCTTACATTAATTTTATACGGAATATTTTGAAGTTCTTCAACAAGTTCTTTAACTTCCTTCTCTCCGCCATCTAAAGTAAGATCAACCGGAAACTTATAGCAAAACACTTTATTTCCTTTATCGTTAGTCCCTATACCTTGGCTCTGAACACCATAGTTAGCATAAAGTCCCTTTAAATAATCATTTTGCATCATTTTATCTATCGCATCAACTATAATTTCGTCACTAATATTACTAATTAATGGCTTATTCGACTCACTTTCAATATTCAAAACTGAAGCGATTTCCTCTTTAAACAACTTCTCCGGGTTAATTGTTTCCTCTTTTCCATTATTACATCCAACTAGCACTAAAGCCACAAGGGCCGGCAATACAATTTTCTTCATTCCATTCTCCTCCTATGTGGCTTAAATTTCATCTCTCATATAAAAAGTTATAGTCATACTACCTTCTTTTACCCTACCGGTAGTTCTATCCTTTGAAAAACTTAAATTATCTATTGTAACCTCTCTCTCAAAACTATCCATATATTCAAAGAAATCCTTCAATTGCTCATATGTACAACCAATACCAGATAAACTTACCGCAATGGCCTTTAAACCGGCAACGTCTTTAACTTCTCGACTAGCTGAAAAAGACTTACTAACCCAAGTAACGCCTGTATCTTTTTCAATTTTAAGCAAAATCTCGGCAATTTCTCTTTGACTTATTTCTGAAATTCTTTTTTCAAGTTCTTCATTTTCTTGATTAGCATTCTCTATCTTCTTATTTAAATTTTCAACAGATGTATCAGAATTAATAATTGCTTCATACTTTCTCTTAGTGCTATCCCTTTTCTCCACCGCATCCGAATAGTTACCTATCAAAGAGTTTCCAACTACCAAAATTCCAATAACAAATACAATAACCACTATCGCAATTAACGTTTCTTTTTTCCTAAAAAACGCCTTTATTTTATTAAAATCT
>CAZPRO010000306.1:0-2525 GCA_964588775.1 uncultured Clostridium sp. | reverse complement strand
TGTTAATAGCTGCAAGAAAAAGAGGAGAAAAGCTTATGTGTGAAAGAGTTGCAGGTGAATTGATGGATGCAGCTAATAACACAGGGGCAGCAGTAAAAAAGAGAGAAGATACTCATAAAATGGCTGAAGCTAATAAAGCATTCGCTCATTACAGATATTAATATCTATACCAAAACTGTTTTAGCATATGGCTAGGGCAGTTTTGTCAAATTTAAAATAATTATAATTTTACTCATTGAGAGGAGGAAAAAATTAAATGGCTAGAAAATTTCCTTTAGAGAAATTTAGAAATTTTGGAATTATGGCCCATATAGATGCAGGTAAAACAACAACTACTGAGCGTATATTATTCTATACAGGGGTTAATCATAAAATTGGTGAAACTCATGATGGTGAATCAACTATGGATTGGATGGTTCAAGAACAAGAAAGAGGTATCACTATTACTTCTGCTGCTACATCATGTCAATGGAAGGGTCATGAATTAAATATTATTGATACTCCTGGACACGTAGACTTTACTGTTGAAGTAGAAAGATCTTTAAGAGTACTTGATGGTGCTGTTACAGTGCTTGATGCTAAGAGTGGTGTTGAACCACAAACAGAAACAGTTTGGAGACAGGCGGATAAATACGGTGTTCCAAGAATGATTTATGTAAATAAGATGGATGCTACTGGAGCAGATTTCTTTAGATGTGTTCAAACAGTTAAAGATAGATTAAAAGCAAATGCAGTTCCTATACAAATTCCAATAGGGAATGAAGATACATTTAAAGGAATGGTTGATCTTATAAAGAATACTGCGATAATATTCTATGATGATCTTGGAAAAGATATGAGAGAAGAAGAAATTCCAGCTGATTTAGTAGATCAAGCAGAGGAATATAGATCAGCAATGATTGAATCTATTGCTGAAACTGATGAAGTATTAATGGAAAAATACTTAGAAGGTGAAGAGCTTTCAATAGAAGAATTAAAAGAAGCATTAAGAAAAGCTACTATAGCTAATGAAATAGTTCCATGTATTTGTGGTTCTTCATACAAGAATAAGGGTGTTCAAGAAATGATTGATGGAGTTGTTGATTTCTTACCATCTCCATTAGATATTCCACCTGTTAAAGGAAATACTTTAGAAGGTGAAGAATCTGAAAGAAAAGCTGATGATAAAGAACCTTTAGCTGCATTAGCATTTAAAATTGCAACTGATCCATTTGTAGGTAAATTAGCATTTACAAGAATATATTCAGGTGTAATGGAAAGTGGTTCTTATGTGCTTAATTCAACTAAAGGCAAGAAAGAAAGAATAGGAAGACTTGTTAAAATGCATTCTAACTCAAGACAAGAAGTTGAAGCATTAGAAGCCGGTGAATTAGGAGCAATAATTGGATTAAAGAATACTACTACTGGTGATACTTTATGTGATGAAAAAGCACCAATAATTCTTGAATCTATGGAATTCCCAGAACCAGTTATTTCTGTAGCTATTGAACCAAAGACAAAAGCTGGTCAAGAAAAAATGGGCTTAGCTTTAGCAAAATTAGCTGAAGAAGATCCAACATTTAAAACTTATACTAATGAAGAAACTGGTCAAACAATAATTGCAGGTATGGGTGAACTTCACTTGGATATTATTGTTGATAGACTTCAAAGAGAATTTAAAGTTGAATGTAATGTTGGTGCACCTCAAGTTGCATACAAAGAAACAATCAGAAATGCTGTTAAGGCTGAAGCTAAATATGCAAAACAATCAGGTGGTAAAGGTCAATACGGTCATGCTGTAATTGAAATGGAACCAACTGAAGGAGACTATTCATTTGAAAATGCAATTGTTGGTGGTGCTATTCCAAAAGAATATATTCCAGCTATCGATGCAGGTATTCAAGAAGCAGCACTAAATGGTACAGTTGCAGGATACAATGTTATTAACTTCAAAGTTAAATTAGTTCATGGTTCTTACCATGAAGTCGATTCTTCAGAAATGGCATTTAAGATTGCTGGTTCTATGGCATTTAAGAATGCTATGGCAAAAGCAAATCCAGTACTTCTTGAGCCGGTTGTGAAAGTTGAGATAACAGTTCCAGAAGAATATATGGGAGATGTTATTGGGGATGTTAACTCAAGAAGAGGTAAGATGGAAGGAATGGAAGCTGTTAACGGTGCACAAGTTGTCAGAGCATTTGTACCTTTAGCTGAAATGTTTGGTTATGCTACAGCATTAAGATCTAAAACTCAAGGTAGAGGTGTATATTCAATGGTGTTTGATCACTATGAAGAAGTTCCTAAGAGTATACAAGAGGAAATTGCTGGTAATAGAGCGAAATAGTTTGAAAATTAAATATAGTATTGCTAGTAATGCAATACTATATTTATTACAAATATTATTAAATAATAATAAAATAAATGAATAATACTTATAGATATTAGTTAATCTATAAGTTATAATATTTACGGAAGAACTGTAAATATAATTTATATTTAAGGGAGGAAACAAAGAATGGCAAAGGAAAAATTCGAAAGAAATAAGC
>CAZPRO010000305.1:0-2526 GCA_964588775.1 uncultured Clostridium sp. | reverse complement strand
CTATTACGAGAATACCATAATATTTATTCTACGACAATTATTTTACCACCCAGGGATACGCACTTTCAATCTCTCTGCAAGACTGAATTTTTCTTCTCTGTACTACAAATACATCTGCTAGTCCTTTTTCAATTACTGCAAACCTTCAAATAGTTCCAGAGTTTCTATTGTATTAAACTTTTTGACAGATACATCAAGCATTTCCTGCATATAATCTCCAGTGTCCATTGTTGAAAAGAAAAGAATATTCTCCTTTTCAAAATTGTTTTTCAAGAATATGTCATCCGGAAGTCGCTTGATAATTTTTTCCAATGTTGTAAGCAAGGTCAATGCAAAATCCAACTTCTCCTCTGATGGATTGCAAAAATCAATCTCTTTACACCCATCAACTATATCCACAAGAGACTGACATAGAAAACTAGTATCTTCGCTAATATCATCATTTTCCCAATCATAATACTCTTCGATGTCTATATTATTTCCAAATTCCCAAGTTACATAGAAACCATAAAAATCATCAGTGGTGATAAAACCAATTGCACCAAGACTTTCCTCTTTTCCCAAACTTAAAATTTCATCGATAACCTTAGGTAGCTTTTCACTACATTCCTGACGAAATTTTTCAAATATTAATGTATCCATATTTTTATTTCCTTTCCATATTGCATTTATTTTTTATAAATACATCTTTACACTCTCCAACCTATCACTAACCATCATTCATAAAAACATCTACGAATTTGATTTCAAGCGTTCCTCCAAATTCATGTGTGCTTTGTCACAATAAAAATATATTGTTAATCATTCTTAATCATGAGTTCGTAACCCTTTTCGTCACTCCCAAACAATGTAATACCAAGTTCTCCGTAATAATATCCATTAGCAGTCTTGTTTGTTTTAACTTCATTAATTGCCCCATTCAAATCAGCTGCACTCAATGTTTCATCCATCAGCGGAGACATTCCTTGCATAAGTGCTATTACTTGTTCAAGGCTTATATCATTAGTATATACTCTAAAATTCACATCTCCTATGATTGTCTTTGATGCCACTAAATTAACAATCTTATCACCCAATAAATATGATTTGCCAACGGCTTTATCGTATGCCCCTAATCTAAACTCTGTTCTATAGTGGTTTGAATTTTTATTTGAAGGTGTAAAATCTTCAACAAATACAAGCTGTTCTGTTGCTTGTGTGTTATACTTGTCTACAATACTTATAATAAAATTATCCACACCATCCGTCGTAGTCTCCTCTTCTGATGTTTCAGCATTTTCTTTCGATTCTACACTTTCTTCCTGTGTTCCAGACACAGATTGCTCGGCTTGCACTGTTTTAGATAGAGTATTCACTGCATCACCTGTACCTTCGCTATTACCATACAGTCCAATAATTAGATATAAAATCCACGCAGCAGCAATAATACTATATTTAAGTGTCGGTTTCATATCCTTTTTCCTTAACAAAAGAATTGTTAATGGCAACGGAAACATACATATCCAACCAAGAGCCCACACCCATGTAGGTGTTCCTTTTTTTCCTCCATTGGCACTACTCATATTAGGATTCCACGTATATCCGCAGTTCTGACATAAGCCAACAGTTCTGTATGAGGCTTGACTTACTGATTGGCCTTTTCTTCCCGAACCAACTACATTTTTACGAGAAATTGACTGTGTCGCTGTTCCGATTCTCTCTCTTTTGAAATTTATCTTCGTGCTACCGCACTTCGGACACTTTCCTTCCGAATTCTTAGTAATACTACTCTGCTGAGTCACATCACTATAAAAATTATTTGTAATATTTATAGTTGCCTTTTCCTGTGGAATCTCACTGCCACAAAATTCACAAATTCTATTTTGTGTTTCTGCACCACAACTAGAACATTTCATATTAGCCACCCCTTATATATTATTGTAATTATAATAATAATACCAAATATTCCAATATTCTACAAGAAAAAAAACGCCCCATCCTTAACCAGAGCGTTCTTAATCTTCCTATTATTTAAACTACTTTAAACATTTTCTGCGATACCGCCTTTGTATCATTCTTCTTCTCAATCTCTGCCTGTGCCTTTCGGAACTCCTCCATCCGCTTCAGTTCTTCCTGGGCATCGTCAAAACTAATATGAATGTACACATTCATTGTAACCAGTAGTTGTATAATCAAATATTATATATATATTGAATTTAAAGTATTTTTTAGAAATTTATATATAAAGAATTCATATAGTTTTTCATGGTTTAGAGCTTTATTGTTTTAAAATCATTAAAAAGTAAAATATGTATTCTCAACCTGTTCACTTCTTGTGCCCGAAATTATACCAATTATCAATTCTATGGTATTCCCCCACACCAATATACGCACTTTAATCATAAAGTCTGTTTTCCCTGACAATCTTTTTGTATTCTTCTAAAGTCTCTTTCATGTCATTTTGCAAAAAATCATCCAGCACTTTTTGATCTGTTATATTTTCCTTAGCTATCTTAGGTATGATATTTTCAGCATAATCTATTTTCT
>CAZPRO010000304.1:0-2550 GCA_964588775.1 uncultured Clostridium sp. | reverse complement strand
TATCTGCAAAAAGACGCATTGCTTCTTCTCTGGCTTTCTTTTCCTGTGGCATAAATAACATTGCCACTGCATAGTCACCTTCCTGCTCAAGTTCTATGCCTTTGCTCTTCAATTCTTCTGCAAAAAATTTATGAGGTATATTAAATAATATTCCAGCACCGTCTCCTGTTCTTTCGTCAGCTCCAGTACCTCCTCTATGTTCTAACTTTTCAAGAATTGTTAAACAATCTGATAATATGTCATGTGATTTTTCACCATCTATATTAACAATTGTTCCTATACCACACGCATCATGCTCAAAACATGGATCATATAGTCCCTGTGCTTTAGGATTATTATTTTCCATTGTAATTCCCCCTGTAATAATTATTATTGTATTTAATCATATAAGTAATATTTTTTACACTACTCATACTGCCATTAGTCTATTCTGCTTCCTTTAATATTAAAACAGCAATATCTCTCATTCTCTTTCCTGAATCCATACTTATCTTTTGCATATACCTGAATGCTTCATTTTCAGTTAAACCTGAGTTATGCATCAAATGACCTTTTGCTTTTTCAATAACCTTTCTCTCTTCAAGAGTATGCTCAAGCTTTTCCACCTGCTGCTTAAGCTTAAGAATTCTACGTTTACTTTGAAATATTAAATCAATTGCATTAGTAAGAAGTACATTGGAAATTTTAGTTCCTATACAATAAATATCTGTATCTTCCTCTACATATGACTTGTAAGGTTCATTTACCATGGCTAAAAAACTTGTTATATCACGTAAATTTTCATATACATCTAGTAAACTCATATCCTTAAACTTATATCCAACTAGAACTAAATCTGGAGAATATTGCAACACTAATCTTATTAATTCATTACCTGATGCACAGACTCCTAATATTTCATAGCCTTCCTGCATCAGCAGTGCTTTTAGTTTACTGGCAGTTTCTATATTGCTAAGTGCAATTATTATCCTTCCTCTTGACATCATTGCAATCCCCACCTTAATAATATTAGGAACTAAAAATTAGTATCTGTTAAGATAATTTTCAATTTCCCAATCATGAACTTTAGTTCTGTAATCATCCCATTCAGCTTCTTTTCCTTCCACATAATTCTCATATATGTGTTCACCTAAAGCTTTCTTTGCAAGCTCACTTTCCTTCATAAATTTAACTGCTTCATATAAATTATTTGGCAGACTCTCAATTCCTAATGCTTTTCTTTCATCACTATCCATCTTAAATATGTTAGCAACTATTTCATCTGGAACCTGTAATTTATTTTTAATTCCATCAAGACCAGCCTGAAGTAAAACAGCTAAAACCAAATATGGATTTGAACTTGGATCAGGACATCTAAGCTCAACTCTTGTTCCCATTCCCCTTGAAGCAGGAACTCTTATAAGTGCAGTTCTATTACTGCAGGACCATGCTAAATAAGCTGGAGCTTCATATCCTGGAACTAATCTTTTATATGAGTTAACAAGCGGATTAGTTACAGCTGATAAACCTTTAATATGCTTTAATAAACCAGCTATGAAATAGTATGCTGTATCACTTAATCCATTCTTTCCATTTTCATCATAAAAAGCATTTTTTCCATCCTTCATTAATGACATATTAACATGCATTCCTGAACCATTTATACCAAAGATAGGTTTTGGCATAAAAGATGCATGTAATCCATGTCTTTGTGCTATGGATTTTACAACTAACTTGAAAGTCATTATTTTGTCCGCTGTTTCAAGTGCCGGACCATATTTAAAATCAATTTCATTTTGACCTTCTGCAACTTCATGATGAGAAGCTTCTATTTCAAATTCCATTTCTTCTAATGCAAGGGTCATATCTCTTCTTGCGTTCTCACCTCTGTCAGTAGGTGCTAAATCAAAATATCCTGCTCTGTCCTGAGTTATTGTTGTTGCATTTCCACTTTCATCTGTTTCAAATAGGAAAAATTCACATTCTGGTCCTACATTCATTTCATATCCTAATTCCTTAGCATCAGCAATTGCTCTTCTTAGTGCATATCTTGGATCTCCTTCAAACGGTGTTCCATCTGGTCTGTAAATATCACAAATTAATCTAGCAACCTTTCCCTGCTGTGGTCTCCATGGAAATATAACAAAACTGTCTAAATTTGGTCTTAAATACATGTCTGATTCTTCAATTCTAACAAACCCTTCAATTGATGATCCATCAAACATAATTTCATTATTTAATGCTTTTTCTAACTGTTTCTCTGTTATTGCTACATTTTTTAATGAACCAAAGATATCAGTAAATTGAAGTCTTATAAATCTAACTCCATTTTCCTCTACTAACTGCATGATATCTTCCTTAGTATATTTTGCCATATAGATTCCCCCTATTAAATATATTCATTAAAAAAAGGCACACAACAGACAGGTATACCCATCTATTGAACGCCTTTGTCCAATTAATCTAATGACATTATAATATAACATAGTACTTAATAAATCAAGTATTTTTTTAATAATTTTCTTTTATTATTTAGTATTTATGATTTTTTTTTAACTTTATTCATTTTTT
>CAZPRO010000303.1:0-2552 GCA_964588775.1 uncultured Clostridium sp. | reverse complement strand
GTTCTGTGAGAGGAAAGACCTCAGAAAATTATTTCTGAGGTTCACCTACTCGATGCTATACAATTAATTATTTTAGGAGTGAACAAAATGAAAAAGAATATTATAAAACCAAGTATATTACCAGGTTTTATGGAGTTATTACCAAAGGAACAGAAAATATTTGATGATATTGTATCAAAGATAAGAAATGTATATGAGAAGAATGGATGTCTGGCTATAGATACTCCAATTATAGAAAAATCAGAAGTTCTTCTTGCTAAAAGTGGCGGGGAGACAGAAAAACAGGTTTATGAATTTAAAAAAGGAAGTAGTAATTTAGCACTTAGATTTGATCTTACAGTACCTTTTGCAAGATATACAGCTCAACACTATAATGATATTGTTTTTCCATTTAAAAGATATCAGATAGGTAAAGTATACAGAGGAGAAAGAAATCAAAAGGGACGATATAGAGAGTTTTATCAGTGCGATGTAGATATAATAGGTCGTAATTCACTTAGTATATATAATGATGCATATGTTATAAGTCTTGTGTCACAGGCTTTTAAAGAAATTGGACTTAATAAGTATAAGTTTCAGATTAGTAACAGAAAAATATTAAAAGGTTTAATTGATTATCTTAATATTGAAAATAGTTATGAAGTTATGGTGTTAATAGATAAGTATGATAAGATAGGAAAGAATGAATTTATAGTACAGCTTGAAGCTATTGTGGGAAAAGAAAAAAGTAAGTATATAAATAAGATTATTGAAATAAAGGGAAAACCTGAAGAGGTTTTAAATGAACTTAAAAGTAATGAGATTGATAATGAAATTTTTTCAAAAGGGATAGAAGAATTAACAAGTGTTATAGATATGCTGAAAATGCTTAAAGTTAAGAGTGAAGAATTTGATATAAATATTAAGATAATAAGAGGTCTTGATTATTATACAGGTACTGTTTTTGAAACTCTTCTTATTAAAAATGAAGGTTATGGTTCAATATGTTCTGGTGGAAGATATGATAATCTGGCAGAAAATTATACTGACAATATACTTCCTGGGGTAGGTATATCAATAGGTCTTACAAGGCTTTTCTTTGTTCTTAAGGAAATTGGTTTTATTGATAAATATGAGATAAAAGGTGGAGTTGACTATATAATTATTCCAATAGGTGATACAGTAGAGTATTGCATTAAAATTTTAAAAATATTACAAAATAAAAATTATAGTGCATCAATATATTTTGAAGAAAACTCTTTAAAAAAGAAAATGAATTTTGCAGATAAAAGTGGAGCACTTTCTGCTATCATTATTGGCGAAGATGAAGTTAAAAATAATGAGTTTACAATAAGAAATATGAAAACTGGGGAAAGTAAAAAAATGAAACTTGAAGAACTTTAAATAAGAAATTTGATAGTTTAAAGGGGCTGTTGCACTAATAATGGTGTACAGTTTCTTTTTTTATAAATTATAATTTAGTTAAGAGCTAAAAACTAAGAACTAAGAGCGGCGGTAGATTTTGCACAGCAAAATCAATGCAATAATATAATTTTATTTTTCTGAAAGAAAAATTTCCTCAACTCTTAGTTCTTAGTCCTTAGCTTTTAGTTTAATTTGTTAAATTATGATTTTGTATTATTATCAGAAGAAGGAATAACTTCATCAGTTAAATCTTCTGTATAATCAAATTCCTGCCATGCTATATTGTTTACGACAATTGGGTCATTAGCGGGATTTGGAAGATTAATGGATTCCTTTTGTTCAACTTCATTTTCAATGGAATCAGTAGTAGGATGATAATTGCATCTGTCTTTTGGAAGATAAGGTTTGTTAGAAGTTTTATTCATTTTCCATAGAGAGCTGTAAATTAATGAATTAATTATTATAAATATTTATGATACAGCTCCAATACACCTCCTTTATAGTTAGTATGCGGAAAATAATTATAAATAAACATCTTTATATAATTTCTGTTGACAATAAATATAATAAATGATAAGTTTATTAAAGAATAATAAATAGTGCCTTTAATTTGATTCGAGAAGTCAAAAAGGAAGAATATATGAATTTTTAAATGGGATTACTATACCTTCCTTTAGCTTTTTGCAAGGGGAAGGTTTTTATTATAAAAAATGTTTGGAGGAGTTATTTTATGAAGGCGTATAAAAAAGAGTTCATTGAATTTATGATAGAAAGCAATGTATTAACATTTGGTGATTTTGTTACAAAGAGCGGAAGAAAGACACCTTTCTTTGTTAATACAGGAAATTATCAAACAGGAAGCCAGCTTGCAAGACTTGGAGAATTTTATGCAGAAGCAATTAAAGAAAACTTTGGCAATGATTATGATATACTTTTTGGACCAGCATATAAAGGAATTCCTTTAGGAGTAACAACTGCAATAGCATTATCAAACAAATATGATATTGAAGTTAAATACTGTTCAAACAGAAAAGAAGTTAAAGATCATGGAGATAAGGGAATACTTCTTGGAAGTAAATTAAAAGATAATGATAGAGTGCTTATAGTTGAAGATGTAACAACAGCAGGAACATCAATTTATGAAACAA
>CAZPRO010000302.1:0-2561 GCA_964588775.1 uncultured Clostridium sp. | reverse complement strand
CAATAGAAAATATTGCAAGATTAGCTATACTATGTTCAAAACCTGCAATTACAAAAGTAAAAACACAGAAAAACATTAATATAATTTTTCCTGTTTCACTTTTTAATCTTATTCCACTATATACTGCTAAACACACACTAAAATTACATAATATTCCTCTAAAAAGCATCTGAAGAACCGAAAGCTGAACTTTATTATTAGCAATAGGTACTATGTAAGCCTTTATACTATCAAAATTAGAACCACCTTTTACAAATAAAAATGCAAATATTAATATTCCAATGAAATTACCTAGAAATGAATAACACCATATTTTTAATACACCATTAATATTTACTTTTTTCTTAAAGAAACCTACAGTCATAACTAAATTATTTCCTGTAAATAACTCCCCACCAAAAAATACAACTGCTATAATAGCAAAACAAAATAATGCGGAACTTGCTATCTTTGCTGCTTCAGGATAATTAGGACTTAATATTGCTCCTATTGTATAAGATAAAATAGTTGCAAGCATAATAAAAATTCCTGCCATAATAGCTCGTCCAAAATATTTCACAATATTATTATCTGCTATTTCTAATTTTTTCTTTGAAGAATCTGATATTCTTTCTACATCACTATAATACATTTTCATCCATCCTTATCATTGATACTTGTTTTTATTCGTAAATTATACCTTATTTAAAAAGTTTTGTATATAGATTATTACCTCTTACCTATTAAAATTCTAATTTACATACTAAAAAAGCTGCCACAAATTAATGCAGCAGCCTCATAAAAAACACTATTTAATCAATTCATAACCAGCATCAGTTATAACCTTATCAAATTTATCCATTGATATATTCTTAGACGCTTTTACATAAGCTTTCTTCTCTTCAAGATTTACTTTAGCTTCATTTACTCCATCCATTTTCATTAAAGTATCTTGGACTCTCTTTTGACAATGCCCGCACATCATACCTTCAATTACTAATTCATAATTCATATTTTCTTCCTCCATATCTGTTTCTTTATTTTCTATTTCTAAAACCTGTCTTTCAATGTGTTCAGGTTTAAAAAATCTTAATCTTAATGCATTAAGCACAACACATACACTTGACATACTCATGGCTGCCGCTCCAAACATTGGACTTAATTTTATTCCAAACATAGGATAAAATAAACCTGCTGCTAAAGGTATTCCTATAGTATTGTAGAAAAATGCCCAAAATAAGTTTTCTTTTATATTTCTTATAACTGCTCTGCTTAGTTTTACTGCACTTACTGCATCTAAAAGGTCATTTCTCATAAGTACGGCATCTGCACTTTCTATGGCAACATCAGTACCTGCCCCTATTGCCATACCAAGGTCAGCTTTGGTGAGAGCTGGTGCATCATTTATTCCATCACCAATCATTGCAACCTTATGGCCTTTTTTCTGAAGGTCAGATATATGCTTTTCTTTATCTGCAGGCATAACTTCTGCAATAACTTGTGATATTCCCATTCTTTTTCTTATTGCTTCAGCAGTTCTTTTGTTATCACCAGTAAGCATTACCACATTAATATTCATCTTTTTAAACAGCTCAATAGCTTTCTTAGATGTTTCTTTTTCAACATCAGCCACTGCAATTATTCCTATAACTTGGTTTTCCTTTGCAAATATAAGTGGTGTTTTTCCGTCATCACCAAAATCATTAATTTGTTTTTGAATTTTTTCTGTATTAATTCCATTGTCATTCATTAATGCAAGATTACCTGCATAATATTTTGAATTATTATATTCTCCAGTTATTCCGCGACCAAATACAGCATGAAAATTCTGCATATCATAATATTTAATCCTTTTATCTAATACATACTTCATAACAGCTTCAGCTAAAGGATGTTCACTTTTATTCTCCATTCCACCAGCTATACGCAGAAGCTCATCTTCAGATATTCCAAAAGTTTTTATGTCTGTAATTTTAGGTTTTCCTTCAGTTATTGTTCCTGTCTTATCCATAACTACTGTATCAATATTATGAGCTGTTTCTAAAGCTTTACCTGATTTTATTAAAATTCCATTTTCAGCACCTTTTCCACTTCCAACCATAACAGCCACAGGAGTTGCAAGACCAAGAGCACATGGACAGGAAATTACAAGAACAGATATACCTGCTGACAATGCAAATTCAAAGTCTGCTCCGGTTATAAACCATATTATAAAAGTAATAACAGCTATAACTATAACTACTGGAACAAAAACACCTGATATTTTATCTGCCATTTTTGCAATAGGTGCTTTACTTAAACCTGCTTCCTCAACAAGACTTATTATTGCACTTATTGTAGTATTATCTCCAACTTTGTCTGCTTTAAATTTAATAAACCCACTTTTATTTATTGTAGCACTTATTACCTTATCTCCACATTTCTTTTCCACAGGAATACTTTCTCCTGTTATTGCTGATTCATCAATACTTGTATTTCCATATACTATTACACCATCACAAGCAATGGTTTCACCTGGTCTGACAACTACAATATCTCCTTCTTTTAATTCTTCACTTAAAATTGTTATTTCTTTTCCTTCT
>CAZPRO010000301.1:0-2566 GCA_964588775.1 uncultured Clostridium sp. | reverse complement strand
TGAAATAATAAATACACCATCAAACAGTATGGGTGAAAGACCTATTCCATCTGCTGTAATTGTTAAGTAAGCATAAGGGAGAGTAAAGTATAATGAAGTTATTAAAAAAACTTATATTATGGATGTTTTTGTCAGTAATATTACAATGTTGTATATTATATGGATTAGAGCAGACAATATTTAAAAATACTTCAGAATTTGAAACTAGTAATCTTGAATTAAACAAAGATAAAGAAATGGAGATAAATGCCAGTGTTCCAGCTGATGCAGAAAATACTTCCATATCATATAATGGTAAGTATTTAACATATCAAAAAAATGGTAAGCTTTATGTTGAGGATACTCAGACTGGAGAAAATAATGAAGTTATAACAAAAGATAATGGGGAAATTTTATATCATAAATGGTTATCAGACCGTGACAGAATAATAATTGCAGAAAAGGCTGAAATTAAAGGGGTTAATAAAGTTCAGCTTCTTACATATAATCCTAAAGACAATTCACAAATAGTAGTAAAGACCATTTGTGATTATACAGATAACATGGAAATTAAAAAGATTAGTGCTTCAGTTCTTACTGGTGTTTATTATATAGATGTATATAAGGGTGGCTTAAAAAATGTGTTGTACAGAGTTGACAGAAATGAAGAATTAAGCCGAGTTTCATTAAATGCAAATATTTTAGGTAATTTGGAGGTTATTCCTCGTGAAGATAGATTAATATATGAAGATGAGACAAATAATAGTTTTTACATAACAAACCCAAACAGCAGGCTGATTTTTGATTCAAATGCAAATCTTGCTCTTCTTGGTATAAGTAAAGAAGGTACTGTATTTGTTGGAGAACTTGATGGAGAAAAAGTGTTTAAAATTATTTATGGTTCAGCTGATGAAGATACATCCACATGGCAGATAAAGGAGTTGGATGATGTAATTAATAGAAGTGATGTATATTTTAATGAAAATAATGAAATAATAATTAACCATAACCTTGAAGGAAAAATTAAGAATCTTATGACAAATGAAGAAATTGAATATGAAGGAAAAATGATTGAAATAAAGGAAAAATTTGTGGCTACAGTTGACGGAGAAGGAAAACTTCAATATACTTATTTTAATAATAAAAAAGATAAGGAATAATTATAAAATGTAGATGAAAGTAATATGGAACTTTTATCTGCATTTTTATAAATAATTAAATTATATAAGGAGATGTAATGGGCAATATAAATATTTATAATAAAATTGTAAGTATTCCAGCAATACTTTTGGCTTTTGCATTTCATGAATTTGCACATGGAATAATAGCAGATATGCTTGGAGATAAGACAGCACGATATGAAGGCAGACTTACATTAAACCCAATGGCACATATTGATCCTATGGGATTTATAATGATTATTTTGTTTGGCTTTGGATGGGCTAAGCCAATAACAACTAATCCTTCAGCTTATAAAAAATACTATAGAGATGATTTTTTGGTAAGTATTGCAGGGCCAGTGGCCAATTTTCTGTTAAGTATAATATTTATTATAATACTTGCAGTTTATTCAGTCTTTTTATATAAATATCTTCCATTAGATGTGGCAAATGTATTAGGTGATATGATATCAGCTGTTGTGAGTCTTAATGTTATGCTTGGATTTTTTAATTTATTGCCGGTACCAGGTTTTGATGGATGGCATATTTTAAAAGATATATTTAAAGGAAAATTTATAGCCTTTGAGGAAAAGATATATAATTATAGGATATTTATTTTATTAGCTGCTGTATACTTTGCCGGGCATATTATTTCAGTACCAGCACAAATAGTTTTAAGTATGCTGTACAAATTAGGGAATATGATTGCTAATTTTTTATAAGTTGACAAATGTGTTTTATATAAGTATAATATTTAAAGATTAATATTAGAAATTCTTTGACTAGGAGAGTAAATTATCATTATTTTTTTAGCGAGCAGAAAAATGGTGGGAGTTCTGTATTAATAAGGTAAAAGAAAAGAGCCTATGAGAAGCACCTGAAATGAGTAGGGATAGCCGCAGATAAACATGCGTTAAATGTTAAGAGGTATTTCATTTGTTATGAAATACAAAAAGAGTGGTACCGCGATTATTATTCGTCTCTTCAATTTTTGAAGAGACGTTTTTTATGTTAAAAATAAATTTTAAATAATATATTTATGGAGGAAGTTATGGATTACAAAGCAAAAATAGCAGAGTTAATAAAACAGTATGTGGATTTGGATATAGAAACAATAAAGAATTTAATTGAAATTCCACCAAAGCCAGAAATGGGAGACTATGCTTTTCCATGTTTTCAGCTTGCAAAGGTAATGCGAAAAGCACCAAATGTAATAGCACAGGAATTAAAAGATAAGATTGATGCTGAAGGTTTTGAAAAAATTGAAAACTTAGGACCGTATATTAATTTCTTTGCAGACAAAAGTATATTTGCTGAAAATACAATAGAAAAAGTATTAAGGGAAGGTGAAAATTATGGTTCATCCAAGGCTGGAGAAGGAAAAACTGTATGTGTTGAATATTCTTCACCTAATATAGCAAAACCAT
>CAZPRO010000300.1:0-2569 GCA_964588775.1 uncultured Clostridium sp. | reverse complement strand
AAGTTATTTCTTCTGGTTTAATATTCATGGATTCACCTCTATTTCTTTTTAAGAATTAATTCTCTCATTTCATTAATTTTATTTCTTACAGTTCCATCAATTACATCATTACCAATCCGTACATAAACACCGCCTAAAACTGATTTATCAACTACTGCTTCAAGAAGAATGGTTTTATTGTATTTTTTTTCAAATTTTTCTTTGATTTCATCAAATTCTTCTTTTAATAATGGAACTGCTGTTTTTATTAAACCTCGAACTGTATTTTTTCTTTCAAGATCTATAATTTCCATTTGAGCTAATTTTTCTTTTAAAAATAATATTCTATCTTTCTCAATTAATATCAACAAAAAAGAAAGTAAATCTCCATCAATTTTATCCTTAAATATATTAATGAAAGTCTGTTTCTTTTTCTTTGTGCTAATCTGTGGATGCTTTATTACTTCATAAAAGTCATGATTATTATTAATCAACTCACAAATTTCTCTTAAATCCTGTAAATATTCTTGAACTTTCCCTTTTTCTTCAGCAACTTCGTATAAAGCTAAAGCATATCTTCTATCTAAATACTCATACATACTTAAATACCTGCCTTAGTAATAAAATCTCTAATAAGCTGCCTATGTAAAGTTTCATCTATTTGATCTTCTAAAGCCTTTACTGAAAGTTCAACAGCTATATCTACAGCCTGCTTTTTCACTTCATATTGTGCTTTTTCCTGTTCTCTTGAAATTTCAAGTTTTGCACGTTCTATAAGTGCATCAGCCTCTTTTTTAGCATCTTGAATTATTTCATCATATATTTTATCTGCCTTTTTCTTACGTTCTTCTGTAATCTTTTTACCTTCTTTTCTTGCCTCTTTTAAGATTCTTTCATTTCTTACAAGATACATTCTTGCCTTTTCTGAATCCTCATCTGCTTTGGTAAGTTTTTCTTCTATTTCATTTTCTCTGTCTTCAATTACAGCTTTTAATTTATCCCAAAAAAAATGTCTTAATATTAAAATTAAAATTCCGAAGTTTATTATTGTCCAACACATAGTTGGAATTGTAATTCCAATATTCATATAACCTTATATATCCTCCCTTCGGAGTAATTATACTCAACTTAAATAATAATTATTTACTCATTAACATAAATGCAATAATTAACCCATAAATAGCTGTTGCTTCTGCAAGTCCTCCACCTATTATTAAAGCTGTTTGTATTTTACCTGCAGCTTCTGGTTGTCTTGCAATTGATTCAGTTGCCTTTCCTGTTGCTATTCCTATTCCTATTCCTGCTCCTATTCCTGTAAATACTGCTAATGCAGCTGCTAAAACTCCTAAATTCATTTTAATTTCCTCCTTAAAATCAAATTATTTTTTATTCTTCTGCTGTTAACTTAATTTGTATCATTGTTAACATACTAAATACTAACATTTGAATTGTACCATCAAACAAATCAAAATAAGCATGAGCTATAATTGGTATTCCCAACCTAGGCAAAGATTCATAAACCAAATCTACCAATAAAGTTGCTGCATACATATTTCCAAACAGTCTTAATGCCAATGATATGGGTAGCATAATCCTTTCCATTATATTTATGGGAAGCATAACTATAAATGGATGTGCATAGCCTTTTATGTAACCTCCTGGTCCATTTCTTCTTATAGCATTGGAATGAATTGCAATAAAAGTAGTAATACCTAATCCCAATGTAACACTCAAATTTTGAGTTGGTGGTGATATTCCTATTAACCCAGTAAAATTCATACATAATAGAAACAATATTAAAGTTCCTATATATGGTACAAATCCTTCATAAGTTTCTCCCATAGTATTGTTTACCAAAGACCGAATGCTTACATAAATCTTTTCCAAGGCTGCTTGTTTTTTATCAGGAATTTTCTTTAAATTTTTTGTCAAGGTAATCCCTATAATAGTTAACAACAACATTATTACCCATTGAATAACTATTTCACTACTTAGTCCCAAAGGTAATCCTGTTGTAAGCAACACTTCCAAATTTAACACTCCCCTTCTTTTCATGCATTAAATAACCATATTAAATTATTTATTTTCATGATTTTTTATGAAAATTATATACAAAATATAAATAACTAAATCATTAATTATTAATTATTATTTATTATTAATAATTTACTTATTCATACCTTTGTAATTATTATAATTCCAATATTAGAATTATATATCCTTTCTAGATTTAGAATAAAGCGTCATTTTGATCTATATTTTAGATATTTTATTTATTTTATGAATTTTTTGCACATTTTTCTCTTAATTGCTCGCTACTATTAAGATTTACTCTATTTTTCTTTATTTTTACATATATTTTTTATAACCATTTCAATTTTCTGAATTTTTTGTTATCTGAATTTTTTTGTTCTTTTGAGTGATAACATTTTCAAATATATTTTTTCTGCCCAAAAGTTCTTTTGTATTAGTAAAATATATATTTTGACATTTTATAGAAATAAGTTTATAATTATCTCTTTTAAGGCTAGTGAATATCCATTTTACGGCTTATTCAATAATATTTTTATATTTTACATTTTTTAATACA
>CAZPRO010000299.1:0-2572 GCA_964588775.1 uncultured Clostridium sp. | reverse complement strand
TATTAAATAATGTGGAAGAAGTAACAAAGATAAACTGCTATGATATTGCAAAACTCAGATCAAATCATTAGAATTTATATTAAGCTGGAGACATATCTCTGGCTTTTTTTGTGCATTAAGAATAATTAATAAAATGCGATAATAATATAAACAGATAATAATGGAGAGTGGATTTTATGGATGACAGGAAAGTTTTACTTGTAACATCAATAGGAAAAAGAGTACAGCTTATTAAGCATTTACAGGAAAAGTTTAAAGTTATAGGTGTAGATGCAGGAAATGTTAACTGTTGCAGATATTTTGTTAATAAGTTTTATAAAATACCAAAGGCTGTGGATAAAAATTACATTAAGGAACTTTTAGAAATATGTAAAAAAGAAAAGGTTCAAGGCATAATACCTCTTTATGAAGGTGAATTTTATATATTGGATAAAAACAGAAATGAATTTGAAAATATAGGCACAAAACTTATTTTAAGCAGTGAAAGAATTATAGATATATGCAAAGATAAAAACAAGACCTTTAAATATTTTACAGAAGAAGGTATAAAAAATCCTAAAGTATATGAAAAAAATGAACTGGATAAAATTATCAGTAGTAATGACACATCTGTATATCCTATGTTTATAAAACCAGCAGATGGTATGGGGAGCAGTAATGCATTTAAAATTAGTAATAAAAAGGAACTTATATTTTTTAAGGATTATGTTCATAATGGAATAATTCAGCAATGTATTGAAGGGGATGAATATACTGTTGATGCATTGGTTGATTTTAAAGGAAATCCTGTGTATATTATTCCTAGAATAAGGATTGAAGTGAGAAGCGGTGAAGTTGTAAAAAGCAGAACTGTGCATGATGAAGAAATAATAAATACAACCAAACAGGTAATTAATTCCCTGAATAAATTAAAAGATGAGAATAATAATGGGGCTATAGGTCCTCTTACCATTCAATTTTTTAAAACAAAAAAGGGTGAAATGTATCTTTTGGAAATTAATCCTCGTTTTGGGGGAGGAGTACCTTTAAGTTTTGAATGTGGTGCAGACTACAGTAAAGCTTTATATGATATTTTAGATAATAAAAAAGTTTCTTACAATAATCAATTTAAAGAAATTACTATGTTAAGATTTGATGATGCAGTATTTATAGATGGAGAAGGTAATGATTAAAGTTTTAATATTTGATTTAGATGATACATTATATTATGAAAAGGAATATGTTTATAGTGGATTTAAGGATGTATGTACATATTTAGGAAGTAAATATTCTAAGGATGCTAATGAATTATACAAAATGGCTGTAGAAATTCTTGAAGAAGAGGGAAGAGGAAAGATATTTGATGTTTTATGCAGCAGAAATGGGTTTACAGAGAATATTAAAGGTCTGGTGCATATATATAGAAATTGCAAACCTGTATTGGAATTATATGATGATGCAAAGGAAATAATAGATTATGCCAAAAATAATGGAATAAAAGTTGGAATTATTACAGATGGATGTTCCCTTGTACAATGGAATAAAGTGAAGGCATTAAATTTGGATAAAATTATGGATAAAATCATAGTCACTAATGATTATGGTGAAGGATATAATAAACCTCATGAGAAATCTTATAATGAGATGCTTGAATTTTTTTATGTAAAACCAGAAGAATGTGTATATATTGGTGATAACCCTAAAAAGGATTTTATTGGAGCTAGAAAATTAAACATTAATACAATACGAATTATACACAGTGAGGGAGATCATATAAATGATATAGAAGAAGACGGGTATGAAGCAGATTTATCCATAAGAAATCTTAATGAAATAAAAAATGTAATTAATAAAGGTAAATAAATGTAATTCGATAATATACTAAGTATATCTATATAATTTATGCAGATGTACTTAGTATTATTTTTTTGAAAGGGGGAAAAATTATGAGTATTACAGCCATAAATAGTATGAATAATGTCAATAGTTTTAACAGTATGCAGGAGCTTCAAAAGAAATTTTTAAAGCTTGCAGCAGGAAACAAAATAAATCAGGCGGCAGATGATGCAGCAGGAAATGCCTTAGCTGAAAAAATGAAATCAGCATCCAATGGTTATTCTGCAAAAAGCAACAATGATAGAGATGCAATAAATTATTATAATGTTGCAGATAGTGCATATGCTTCAATTAATGATAATTTAAGCCGTCTTGAAGAGATTGGAGTACGAGCTGCTAGTGGAATTTATTCAGCTTCTGACAGAGAAATAATGCAGAAGGAAGTAGATCAAATAAAGCAATCCATAAACGACACAATAAATCAAACTGAGTTTAATACTAAGTCAGTATTAAATAATAATGGTAGTAATGGACTTGCTAATACAAATACTTCATTAGATGCTTTAGGTATTGCTGACTTTGATGTTACAAAAAATTTCAATATTGATTCTGTTCATAAAGCAATAGCATCAGTAAATGATTCAAGAGCCAATATAGGTGCACATACTAATAACTTAACACATTCAATCAATAGTACTGATATAGCAAACCATAATACTATTGCATCAATGAGTAAAATAACAGATACTGATTATGG
>CAZPRO010000298.1:0-2577 GCA_964588775.1 uncultured Clostridium sp. | reverse complement strand
GACCAAATTTTCTTTATCGCCCTCAAGCGACTTGTTTAGTATATCATCGCTTTTTTTATCTGTCAACAACTTTTTTAAATCTTTTTTAGATTTTTATTTTTTCTTATTTTTATCAAGAATTTGTTGTTATACTTGCCTCAGCGACAAAACATATATTATCACTTTTTTTTAATCTAAAAAAAACAGAATAAGTCATTTAATAAAATTATCTGACTTATTCTCTAAATTTATACCTCATTCTCTATTTTTCTACTAATGATACTCTAGGATATGTTTCTATGATTCTTTATTATATCCAAGCTTCTCAATAATAATCAATGCTGTATCTTCTATAGCTCTTTCTGTAACATCAATAGTCTTACATCCTACTTTTCGCATTATTTTATCTGAATATTCAAGTTCTTCTAATACACGAGCATCTCCAGCATACTCAATATCAGAAGTTATTCTATGAAATTTATCCAATCTTTTCTTTCTAATTTCAATAAGTCTTAATGGATTTATTACTAATCCAAACACCTTTTTCTTATCTATTTCAAATAATTCGTCTGGAACTCCAACTTCAGGCATAAGAGGGATATTTATAGCCTTAATGCCTTTGTTAGCCAGATACATACATAAAGGAGTTTTTGAAGTTCTTGATAATCCAATTAATACAACATCTGCATTCTTTAAACCTCTATAATCCTTACTATCATCATACTGCATTGCAAATTCCATAGCTTCAATTCTTTTAAAATAAGCTTCATCTGTTCTTCTCATTGCACCAGGATTATATGTAGGCTTCTCATTTAGTATGGTTGATGCAATATTAATTACTGGTCCTAAAACATTCATTACTGATATATTTTGCTCCATAGCTTTTTGAGTAAGATATTCACGTACATTTACAGTAATAATTGTTGATACTATTATTACCTCATCACACTGCCTAGCTGTTTTCATAACATCTTCTACATCTTCTAATGCCTTTACATATGGAATTCTCTTTACTTCTACTTTTTTTTCTGTAAATTGACTTGCTGCAGCAACAGCTACAGAATTTGCTGTTTCACCGATTGAATCTGATACTGCTAAAATAGTTAACATTTTATCTCTTCCTCTCAATATTTAGTATCCCTTTTTAATAAATTCTACATATTTTTATATTAACCTAATTTACTAAAATTTAATAGTAGTGAATTTTAATTATTATTATGTTACACTATTACTACAATAATATTTATGGGGTTTTTAACAATTAGATATAAACTATATTAAAAACCATTTCCTATAAATTAAGTATGATAAAACACATATTACAGCAAAAAGTTTAAAAAAATATTCAATGAATAAGAAAGGAGATAGTTACTGTAAAAGCAACCTTATAAAATTTAATTATTAATTACAAATATTTTTTATAAATTTTCAGTAACATAATTATCTATGAATAAGAAAAAATTGCTTGCAATTAGTATACTTCCAGCAATGTGGATTGTATATACATTATTTGAAACCATATGTGGTAGAATTACAAATATAAGTACTATATTTCTTAATGTAGGAATAATAATAATTTTTTCCTTATGTGGATTATTAATATATAACATAGGAAAAAAATATGAAAAAGGTCTAAAGTTCAATTTTCTCCTAATTATTTTCCTAATATTAATGTTAGTAGATCAAGGCATTAAATTAATAATAAAGTTCAATTTTTTTCATAATTATTTTGAAATAATTCCTTCTCTACTTTCTTTTAATCCCATAATTAATACAAATGGCTCATGGTTAAATGCTAGATTTGGAACATCTGTAAGTTTCTCATTACTTATTTGCTTAAATATAGCTGCCTTACTAATTTTTTTAGAATTATATAGATATTATTTATATAATAATATTAAAGACTTTTGGGCTGATATGTGCTTTGTATTCATATTTGCTGGTGCCCTATGTTCACTAATTGATAAAGTTTTTTATGGGGGAAGTTTAGATTTTATTGGAATAAGTAATTTATTTATTGCTGATATAAAAGATATTTACATAAATTTAAGCATTGTATTTTTTATAATAACAATTTCTAATAATGGATACTTTTCTGAAGATAATGATACTACATTAAAAGATGACTTAAAGTCCTTGAAGAAATTTGTAATTTTCATAAAAGATGATTTAAAACAAAAACATAAACTTTTTAAATGAAAAAACAGCTAAAATTTAGTTTTAGCTGTTTTTTTATTATAAATTCACTATGAAATTCTAAATTCCATTCCATAATAATATTCTTTAGTAACAGTTTCTGTCCACTAAAATTACACAAAGTTCTATCAATTAGTATATATTAAATCTGTAAAAAAAGACTTTTACAATAAATGCAAAAGTCTTTTGGTGGCTTACCCGGGAATCGAACCCGGGACACCATGATTAAAAGTCATGTGCTCTACCGACTGAGCTAGTAAACCATAAATGGTGCGACATCAGGGATTCGAACCCTGGACACCCTGATTAAGAGTCAGGTGCTCTACCAACTGAGCTAATACCGCACAAATGGAGCAGGTAGTGGGAATCGAACCCACCTTTCCAGCTTGGAAGGCTGGAGTA
>CAZPRO010000297.1:0-2577 GCA_964588775.1 uncultured Clostridium sp. | reverse complement strand
GAATATGATAACTATAGAAAGAGAACTGCAAAAGAAAAAGAAGGAATATATGCAGATGCTTATGTTGATGTGGTAAAGGAAATATTGCCAATAATAGATAACTTGGAAAGAGCAATGGCAGCAGAAGGCAATGTGGAAGATCTTAAAAAAGGTGTAGAAATGACAATGAAAGGTTGTAGTGATGCATTCACTAAGCTTGGAATAGAAGAAATAGATGCCAGTGGAACATTTGATCCAAATCTTCACAATGCAGTAATGCACATTGATGATGATAATTTTGATAAAAATGTTGTTGCTGAAGTATTCCAAAAGGGATATAAAAAGGGCGATAAAGTAATAAGACATACAATGGTTAAAGTAGCTAATTAATTAAAATTAATATATAAAATTTAAAATTAAAGAAAATAAACTTTTTAAAGTTTTTAGGAGGAATATATCATGGGAAAAATTATAGGTATTGATTTAGGAACTACTAATTCATGTGTAGCAGTTATGGAAGGTGGCGAGCCAACAGTTATTGCTAACTCAGAAGGTTCTAGAACTACTCCATCAGTTGTATCATTTCAAGCAGATGGATCAAGACTTGTAGGTCAGGTTGCTAAAAGACAGGCAATTACTAATCCAGACAAAACTATAATCTCAATAAAGAGACATATGGGAACAGGTTACAAAGTTGACATAGATGGAAAACAATATTCACCACAAGAAGTTTCAGCAATGATTCTTCAAAAAATTAAAGCTGATGCAGAAGCTTATTTAGGAGAAACAGTTTCTCAAGCAGTTATTACAGTACCTGCTTACTTCAATGACAGCCAAAGACAGGCAACAAAAGATGCTGGTAAAATAGCTGGTCTTGAAGTATTAAGAATCATAAACGAACCAACAGCAGCTTCTCTTGCTTATGGTTTAGATAAAATGGATGAAGCTCATAAAATTTTAGTATACGACTTAGGTGGTGGTACTTTTGATGTATCTATTCTTGATTTAGGTGATGGAGTATTCGAAGTATTATCTACAAATGGTGATACAAAGCTTGGTGGAGATGACTTTGATGAAAAAATAATGAACTATATTGCAGAAGACTTTAAAGCTTCAAATGGTATTGATTTATTACAAGACAAAATGGCTCTTCAAAGATTAAAAGAAGCAGCTGAAAAAGCTAAGATAGAATTATCATCTTCAACTCAGACAAATATTAACTTACCATTCATCACAGCAGATGCAACTGGTCCAAAACATATAGATATGACTCTTACAAGAGCTAAATTTAATGAAATAACTCATGATTTAGTAGAAAGAAGTATTGAACCAATGAAGAAAGCATTAGCAGATGCTAAACTTTCATTAGGCGATATAGATAAAGTTATTTTAGTTGGTGGTTCAACAAGAATTCCAGCTGTTGTAGAAGCAGTTAAAAACTTTACAGGAAAAGAACCTTCAAAGGGTGTTAATCCAGATGAATGTGTTGCAGTTGGTGCAGCTATTCAAGCGGGAGTACTTACAGGAGAAGTTAAGGATGTAGTATTGCTTGACGTTACTCCATTAACACTTGGTATTGAAACTGCAGGTGGAATAGCTACTGCATTAATTGAAAGAAATACAACTATTCCAACTAAGAAGAGTCAGATATTCTCAACTTATGCAGATAACCAGACTTCAGTTGAAATTAATGTAGTTCAAGGTGAAAGACAAATGGCTATGGATAATAAGTCACTTGGCAGATTCACACTTTCAGGCATAGCTCCAGCTCCAAGAGGAATTCCTCAAATTGAAGTTACTTTTGATATTGATGCCAATGGTATTGTTAAAGTATCAGCTTTAGATAAAGGAACTGGTAAAGAAGCAAACATTACAATTACAGCATCAACTAACTTAAGTGATGAAGAAGTAGATAAGGCTGTAAAAGAAGCAGAAAAATTTGCTGAAGAAGATAAGAAGAGAAAAGAATCAATAGAAACTAAAAATAATGCTGATCAAACAATTTACCAATTAGAAAAGACTTTAGGTGAAATTGGTGATAAAGCAACAGAAGATGAAAAGAAAGCTGTTCAAGACAAATTAGATGAACTTAAGAAAGTAAAAGATGGAGAAGATATAGAAGCAATTAAAGCTGCAATAGAAGCTGCAAATCAAGCATTTTATCCAATAGCTGCTAAAATGTATCAACAAGATCCTCAAGCTGCTGGAATGGATCCAAATGCTGCTGGAGCACAAAGTGCACCTCAAGATGATAATGTTGTAGATGCAGATTTTAAAGTAGATGAAGATAAATAATCTTTACTAAAATGTGTTTTTAGATATAATTAATAAAGGGAAGGCAAACCGTCTTCCCTTTTATTAAAATAGAAATTTTAATAAATAATTATAAAAGGTTGATAATGAAATAAATTATACATTATCAATTTATAAGTGAATAAAATTAGGTGGTGAACAAATACAAATGGCAGACAAAGACTATTATAAAGTCCTAGGTGTGGAAAAGACTGCAAGTGATGATGAAATAAAAAGAGCCTTTAGAAAACTGGCTGTTAAATATCATCCTGACAGAAATCAGGGAGATAAGGAAGCAGAAGCAAA
>CAZPRO010000296.1:0-2601 GCA_964588775.1 uncultured Clostridium sp. | reverse complement strand
TTGAATTTTCTAATAATTCGTTTAGTCTCATTTTTTCTGTCAGAAAGATTTTTTTTCCTAAATCTGTGATAATGTATTCTTTCTTTTTACGTGATTTTGTATCAACACTATAGATACGAATCCAATCCTTTTTTTGAAGTGCTTGTATTGCACCATATAATGTTCCAGGTCCCAGTATAATACGTCCAGCAGTTAAGGAATCTACCTCTTGAATAATTCCATATCCATGATTTGGCTTCCTCACAGCTAAAAGTATATAAAAAAATGCCTCTGTCAATGGAGTATATTTATAAGACATAGTCATTCTCCTTTTTTATATCAATAATCAATATATCACAACCCGATATATCATAATATAAATATATCATGTAACGATGTATTTGTCAATGTATTATGTTTTATAATGTAAATATTAAATTCACAAATCTGTATTAATTTCATAAATTAAATTGTTTTATTTATCAAAAAAACTATTATTATATTATAAATTTGCAAATAATACAGTTTTGTATTATAATATACATTGCCATGTCGATGTCACTGCATTTTTATATTAAAGGAAAGTGCAAAAAAGAAACAAGGAGTGGTTATTTGTCGAACTTAAAGAAGTATATGCTGAAGGGATATGCATTATGTGCAGTTTCAATAGTAATTGGAACATCTCTTATACCATCAAGTGGAGTATATGGGAAACTTGTGGCTGCAGACATAGAACATTCTAAAAGCGAAACGCCTTTAAATAGCAGTTATGATAAAGATGCTATTATAAATCAAAGTACATCAGAAGAATTAGACCCATATGGTCAAGTAGTTAATATAGAAACTTCTTTGTGTGTACGTAAAGAGCCTAATCAGAACAGTACAACATTACGAGTTTTAAGAGAAGGTATGACATTTGAGATATTGAGTAAAACTGGAAAATGGTATGAAATTAGATATAATGATATACAAGGTTTTGTTCATGAAGACTATGTAGAAGAGTATGAAAATACTCCACCAAATAAGGTTTATGAAGAAAACTATGGTTACAAAAAAGCAATTAGGGCGGAACTAACAGCTTACTGTAATGATCCAAGATGTTCAGCAGGATGGGGGTCGCAGACTTCCATGGGAACAAGAACAAAACTTGGTGTAATTGCGGCTCCAAAAGATATTCCTCTGGGAAGTAAAGTATATATACCTGAACTTACAAATATAAAAAGTGATGGTATTTTCGATGTGGAAGACAGAGGTGGAGCAATAAAAGTAAAGGCAGATGGTACTTATGTTATTGATGTATGGTTACCATCATATGAAGAGGCAGTCGCATTTGGGAGAAAAACAACAACTATTTATTTGGTAGAATAGTATAAAATGAGAAAATGAAATCCTGTAAACAATTTTGTGTATTTTTAACTTTTATAGAAATAATCAAAATTGTTTACAGGATTTTATTTAAAAGTTAATTAATTTATGGTTAAAGAAAATATAATTGATATGTCGTAAAAAAATTAACATCTAATATAAAAGAATAATAAATTTTTATCACTTTGAAAAAATATGGTAAAATCATAATTGGATAAAGTAAAAAAAGTAGGTTGTATATTATGGAAAATAAAATTAAAATTGGAATAATTGGATATGGAAACCTTGGAAAGGTGTATTAAAAGCAATTAAACACAATAATGATATGGAACTTGAAGCAGTATTTACAAGGAGAGAAGGTATTATAACTGAAGAAGGATTAAAAACAATACATATTTATTAAATAGATTATTGGGTGCAGCTATTTTACCACAGGGAAAAGACTATACTTTCTGGGGTAAAGACGTAAGCCAGGGACATTCAGATGCAATAAGAAGAATAGATGGTGTTAAAGACGGAAAACAATATACAATTCCTAAAGAAGAAGCACTAGCTAAAGTTAGAAATGGAGAAAATCCTGAACTGACTACAAGGGAAAAACATTTCAGATCTTGTTATGTTGTACTTGAAGAAGGAGCAGATAAAGCAAGAGTAGAAAATGAAATAAAAAATATGCTTAACTACTTTGTAGACTATGATACAGAAGTTAATTTTATAAGTGAATAAGAGTTGAAGAAGAATCATAGTGGAATGCCACATGGTGGATTTGTTATAAGAACAGGAGTTATTGGTGATGGAAATAAGGAGAAAATAGAAATTTCCCTTTCGTTAGATAGTAATCCAGAATTTACATCAAGTGTATTAATTGCATATGCAAGAGCAATTGCAAAGCTTGCTAAAGAAGGTAAAACAGGTGCATGTACAATATTTGATATTTCACCAGCCTATCTTAGTGCAAAATCTCCAAAAGAATTATTATAATATCTGCTAGACAGTTGTATATGTAAAGAACATTTACTAATTATTTCAGTATTTCTTTTGCCAAATGTAACAAAAATTTTACTAGATAGCTTTGGAATTGGTTGAATAACAAATGTATAAAAAATACCAAACTGTTACATTAGCTTGTAGCAGTTTGGTGCTTTCTATTTATAGAAATTTATTTGGATGGTTTATAATTAATTAGACAATAATTATTCGGTCATGATATAATAAACCATATAAAAATAAAAGGATATATAGGTGGAACTAATGGGG
>CAZPRO010000295.1:0-2607 GCA_964588775.1 uncultured Clostridium sp. | reverse complement strand
ATATTTATATACTAAATTGAAAATCTATTTACTAGTTCTGTAAGTTCCATGGCTATTTTTGCCTGCTGTTCTGAACCTTGTGATATCTGCTCCATAGAACTTGCTACATAAGTTATTTCCTCTTCAATTTTATCAAAACTTTCTACTGAATTTTCACTTATATTATATGAGCTGTTTATTTCTTTAACTGCTTCCTTAATATTAACCTGAACCTTATCAGCCATAAGATTTAATTCTTTGGACATATCTCTAATAAATTCCCCATCACTAATATACTGGATTCCTACTTCGCTGACCTTCTGAAGTTCATTCTTTACATCTTTATTAATAAATTCTAATGCAGAAATACTGCTATCTGAAAGATTTTTAACAGCTTTCATAACATCTTTGATTGTATCCTGAATAGTTGAAACATTACTTCCTGATTCTTCAGCAAGTCTTCCAATTTCTTCTGCAACAACTGCAAAACCTTTTCCGCTTTCTCCTGCCCTTGCTGCTTCTATTGATGCATTTAATGCAAGTAAATTTGTCTGCTCAGCTATTGATGCTATTGCTTCAGCCATTACACTAACATCATCAACTACATTTACATGTTTTATTGCATCCATAATATGTTTTTTCTTTTCCTCATAAATACTATTTATATTTGTAATTGCCATTTCGCTGCTTTCTTTTACTTTTTCAGCTCTTTCACGAATTTTTTCTGCATTACTATTTCCCATTAATGCTTTACTTGATAAATTATCCATCTCATTACTGATTCCTTCTACTGCTGATGTAATATTATGTAATAACTTATTTATTTCATGAATGCCTTTATTTATGTGTGAACTGTTACTTTGTACATTATCCATCTTTATATTGACTTCACTTACTGTAGCTGCAAGTTCTTCACTGAAAGCACTCATATTACCAGATTCTTTAATTATCTTTTTTATTATTTCCCTTATATTATCCTGTGATGCATTCAACGCTATGGATGCTTTTCCAAATTCATCATTACTTTTTACTTCGATATTCTTAGAAATATCATAATTAGAAATTCTGTCTGCCAAGTTCTTCATTCCGTTTAATTTAGTTATTATTTCTCTGCTGATAAGTATTGAAATACCAACAGCTGCACTTAATCCGATTATTGTAATTGTAATTGATAAGACTCTTAAAGAATTATATAATTTATTATTTTCTGCATTCCTATTCAATGCATTCTTTTCACTAATATCTACAACTGCATCTATAAGCTCATAAGTACATGCTTTAGCCGCAGCCAATTCCTGATCATATATGTTTATAGCAATATCTGTATTACCACTTTTTATATTTTCAAGAATACTGTCTTTTTTCTTATTAAATGTTAGTATGCTTATTCTGCACTGATTATATCTGTTCTTTTCAAGATCAGTCCTTGATATTTTTTCATATTGTGACATAAGCTTTTCAGTTTCTTGTTCAAGATAGTCAATCTTATTTAAATAATCCTCACCATATTTATCATTTAGTTTAGTTAACATTAAAACAAGATATTCATCAGATTCTTTAATATTTGAATTTATATCCTGAAGATATTCAATTGATTTTATATTAACATCATATAATTTTTTACCATTAGAATATACTTCACCTATGCTTATAATACCAGCGCAGCCTATTGTAACAATAAATACGCACATTATTACATAGGTTAATAATAATTTCACTTTTATATTCATAGCATTTTCTCCTTATTTACTTATCTTTTCCCATAGGATATAGAAGCTGTTGTATATCTTCGTCGTTAAAATTATCTTTATTAACAAAGGTTGCGCCTGTATCTATTCTTTTTTCAATTACTTTTCCATTTAGCAGTTTATATAAGTTTCTCATTCCTAAATAACCCATATTATATGGATTTTGAAGTATCATGCCATTTAAAATTCCTTTATTTAAATATTCAATTTCAGCATCAGAAGAATCAAAACCTACTATTTTTATTTTTCCTGTCATTCCTTTTGCTTCAACTGCCTGACATGCTCCTACTGCCCCACCTTCATTGGTTGCATATATTAAATTTAAGTCAGGATTTTCATCAATAAGTTTTATAACTTCATTTTTAGATTTTTCTGCATCTCCATCACAATATGAAACACCTAAAATCTGCACATCTTTATAGTTACTATTCATCTCATCAATGAAACCATTACTTCTTTCTACAGCTGTTTGTGCTGTAGCATTATGTGCTATTATTACTGCTTTTCCTGTATTATTAATTAATTTTGCACTTTCTCTTGCTGCTATAGAACCTGCTACAGTGCTATTTGTTCCAATATAACATGACACATTTTCAGATGCTACTGTTGAGTCAAATGTTAAAACAGGTATTCCTTTATCAGCAGCTTTATCAATAACCTCCTTAAGCTTGTCAGTATCAAGTGGTCCAACCATTATTGCATCTGCATTATCATCTATTGCCTTTTCAACCATTTTTATCTGATCATCTATCTTTGATTCATCTTCCGGAGCTGCAAATGTTGTCCTAATCCCAAGTTCTTCAGCAGCATCAGTTTCGCCTTTTTTAAATGTTTTCCAAAATTCATGCTGTGAACCTTTACAGATTACTGCAACATACTT
>CAZPRO010000294.1:0-2611 GCA_964588775.1 uncultured Clostridium sp. | reverse complement strand
GAATTATTAAAGGGTTCAAATTATGGAATATTTCATGTAGTGTGTACTGGAGGCCCTGTTACTCGTTATGAATATGCTGAAATGCTGAAGAAATTAACAGGAAAAAACATAGAATTAAAGTCTGTTGTAAGTGAAGGAACTTCAAGACCTGTATATTCAGTATTAGATAACATGATGCTTCGTATTAGTGAAATTTCTGAACCAGCAAATTGGATTGATGACTTAACAGAATTTGTAAATAGTGAAATAAATTAATAGTTTTGGAGGTTTTTCATGAAAGAAAATAAAAAAATAAATTTAACAACACAAATTTTTATTGCACTTATTATAGGATGTTTATGTGGAATAATTCTGCATTATTGTATACCAAAAGGATATATTAAAGATACTATTATAATAAATGGTATTTTTTATGTCATAGGTAATGGTTTTCTTCGCTTAATGAAAATGCTTGTTGTTCCATTAGTATTCTGTTCACTTGTTTGCGGAAGTATGGCAATGGGAGATACTAATAGTCTTGGTAAAATTGGAGTTAAAACATTACTATTTTATTTGGCTACAACATCATTAGCTATATCAATTGCTTTATTAGTTGGACGTCTTATTAATCCAGGTGTAGGTCTTGATATTTCAAGTATTACAGCTTCAGAAGTTACTACATCCGAAGCAACCAATGTAGCTGATACATTATTGAATATTATTCCGGAAAATCCAATTTCAGCTTTAGCAAATGGGACTATGCTTCAAATTATCTTTTTTGCTTTATTTGTTGGAATTCTTCTTGCAAAACTTGGAGAACGTGTAAGTATTGTAGGAAACTTTTTTGCTCAGTTTAATGATATAATGATGGAAATGACTACAGCAGTTATGAAAGTTGCACCTATAGGGGTATTCTGCTTAATTGCAAAAACATTCTCAGGAATTGGTTTTAATGCATTTATACCATTGGCTAAATATATGATTGGAGTATTGTTAGCATTAGCAGTTCAGTGCTTTGTTGTATATCAAATATTATTAAAAGGCTTTACAGGTTTAAATCCAATTAAATTTATAAAGAAATTTGCACCTGTTATGAGTTTTGCATTCTCAACTGCTACATCAAATGCAACAATTCCTCTTTCTATTGAAACATTGGAAGAAAAGCTGGGAGTTTCAAGAAAAATCAGTTCATTCACAATTCCTTTGGGTGCAACTATAAATATGGATGGAACTTCTATTATGCAGGGAGTTGCAGTAGTATTTGCAGCTCAGGCATTTGGAATTACATTAACACCAATGGATTATGCAACTGTTATTTTAACAGCTACTCTTGCTTCAGTTGGTACAGCAGGTGTTCCTGGTGTTGGATTAGTTACATTATCAATGGTATTTGCATCTGTAGGACTTCCAGTTGAAGCTATAGGCCTTATTATGGGAATTGACCGTATTCTTGATATGAGCCGTACAGCTGTAAATATTACAGGAGATGCTATATGTACTACTATTATTGCAGCTCAAAATGATATGGTTGATAAAGAAAAGTTTAATGCAGATATCATTAAGGAGGCTTAATTTCATTTATGAATATAATCCAGTTTTTAATTGTTTGTCCCCTTGCTTTTTTAGCAGGGGTAGTTGATTCAATAGCTGGTGGAGGCGGGCTTATATCAATGCCTGCCTTTCTATTAGCTGGGTTGCCTGCACATAATGCTATTGCTACAAATAAACTTTCATCCTGTATAGGAACAACAGCTTCAACTGTTCGCTATTGTAAAAAGGGTTTTTTTGATAAAATAATTGCAGTTCCAACAATTATATGTGCACTTATTGGATCAGCTATAGGAGCACGTCTTGTTCTTATGGTAGATGAAAAATATTTAAAATGGCTGTTAATTATAGTTTTACCTATAGTTGCAGTTACTATATTTTTAGATAAATCAAAACATAAAGAAGATTCAGATTATCCAAAAAATAAACGTTTTATTATTGCTGTTGCATCAGCTTTTGTTATAGGAATGTATGACGGCTTCTATGGACCTGGAACTGGAACATTTCTTCTTATTATGTTAACTTTTTTTGCACGTATGGATGTAAGGACAGCATCTGGGAATACTAAACTTATTAATCTTTCTTCAAACATAGCAGCTTTAGTAACATTCATTTTTAGTGGAAATGTAAATTTTATTTTAGGACTGGCTGGTGCTGTATTTTGCACTGCTGGGCATTACATAGGTTCTGGAATGGTAATTAAAAATGGAAATAAAGTAGTCAAGCCAATTATAGTAACTGTTCTCATTTTATTATTTATAAAAATCATAATAGGAAATTAAAAGAAAGGATGAAGAAAAAGAGATTTTGTTTTGCTAGAATTATTGTTGAATTTTAACTGTTATTAGAAAATATTATAGGATATAATATAAATAATTATTAAATATTTACATTAGAAGTTAAAAGGTGCATAGTTATGGAACTAATAAAATTTCAAATATTAAGTTTAGTATTTATTTTTGTAATATGGATATATTATAAAAATAATAGAAATTTAAAAACATCTCATAATATTTTGTATAAAAGTATAGTTTTATTATGTTTTATTAATATTATACTTGATGCAGTTACAGTATATAGTATG
>CAZPRO010000293.1:0-2625 GCA_964588775.1 uncultured Clostridium sp. | reverse complement strand
TTGTCCTCACCTGGAAAACGTATAGGGTTAGTTTTAGTTTGTTTGTACATTTCTATAACATCTTTAATATCTATAGCCAATTCGTTAAAATTTACAACACCATACATTTTTGGTGGAAGAAAATAAATTGGAACTTCTCCACTAAGATTATTTGTATCTTTTACTATATCTTTTGAATTAAATTGTAAGTGTGGGCAGCATATCATTATGTCATAATCAGCTATTTTTTTTATTCCAATAGTAATAGGCAGAAAATCAATGCTGAATTCATTTTCTAATTTATTATCTCTAATTCCGTCTTTTATAGCCTTACATAAAGCACTTGATGAAAATCCTCCACCGCAGCATATTAAAATTTTTATCATATACAACCACTCCTTGTTGTTGGATTTCTCTTACTATTTTATTATTCTTGAAAAAGTTTTCTTTATATTACTAATAGTAATACTAATAAATAATAAAGTCAACTAAAAATAATGAGGCAGTTGTATTAAATGCATAATCTGACTACCAATAATGATATTTCTCCTTTTGAGTGACTAAGAAATATATAGTCATAGCAACAGCCATTATCTCTGCTGCAACCACCGAAAACCAAATTCCATCAATCTTCCAGATAAGTGGAAAGATAAGTACTGCTGCAATCTGAAAAATCAGTGTTTTAAAAAAAGATATCATAGCAGAGGTAAAACCATCATTTAGGGCAGTAAAAAATGAGGAACCAAAAATAGCAAATCCTGAGAAAATGAATGAGAAGGAATAAATCAAAAATGCCCGTATTGTCAAAACAAGTAAGCCTTCATCATAACCCACAAAAATTAACGCTAGTGGTTTTGCTAAATTTTCTGCAGCAATAAACATAATTACTGCAAAAATTCCTATAAGGATGCTGCTTTTTTTAAGTAATCCTTTCAATTCTTTATGATTTTTTGCTCCATAGTGATAACTGATGACTGGTGCTGCTCCTACAGAATAACCAATGAATACTGCCTGAAAAATAATGCTTACATACATTAAAACACCATAAGCAGCAATACCATTCTGTCCTGCATATTTAAGAAGCTGGGCATTATACAACATACTTACAATTGACATGGAAATATTACTCATCAACTCAGAAGAACCATTTATAACTGTTCTTATTAATGATTTTCCATCAAAGCTTGTTTTGGTTATTTGTAAAAAACTGGTATTTGGTCGGAAGAAATAAATCAAAGGTATGATTCCGCCTACACACTGGCTAAGAGTTGTTGCAGCTGCAGCTCCTTTCAATCCAAAAGGAAATACTGCTACAAATAGTGCATCTAATATCATATTGGTAAGTCCTGCTGCAACTGTTACATAAAGTCCTAACTGAGGTTTTTCTGCAGCAGCAAATAAGCACTGAAATTCATATTGCAAAATATATGCTGGAATTGCAAGAAGAATAATCCTTCCATATTTAATACTATCTTCTAACAGTTGTCCCTCTGCACCTAGAAACTGTGCAATTGGACGTATAAAAATAATTCCCAAAACAGCAAGAAAGATTCCCAGTATAATGGAACTGTACACTAATAAAGAGAAAATGGCATTTGCCTTTTCCGTTTTATCTTCTCCTATTGTTTTTGCAATTAAAGCTCCGCCGCCTGTACCAAACATAAACCCAAAACTACCAAGTATCATTAGAAATGGCATAATAAAGTTTACAGCAGCAAATGGTGTTTTTCCTACATAATTGGATACAAAAAATCCGTCAACCACACTGTAAATTGAAGTAAAAACAAGCATAATTATGGACGGAAAAGTAAATTCCAGTAATTTTTTATAGGTAAAATGATCAGATAACTGAATCACACTTTTCACCTCCCCAAAGCATGTTTACAAATTTAGAAATTACAGATGCAATTTTTTCAATTACCCTTAATCCTTGTTTTTCCAAAATTCTTGAAACATATGCTTGATTAAGTTTATTGTTCTCTACAATTGAAGATATAATTTTCATTTGTATTTCCTCTTTCTATAGTTTTTCTACTTTTTCTTTTAATGAAGTTAAGAAGGTTTCTGTCAGTTCCAGATATTTTTCCATATCTTCATCAGACCATGTGTCAAAGATTTCATTCTCTAATTGTAAGATGCGAAAAGCTGTTTTATCAGCAAATTCTTTACCTTTATCAGTTAGACAAACCTTCTTGGATTTACCATTAACAGCTTCAAGATAAATAAGACCTTCATTTTCAAGTTTGCGAAGAGCTGAATTAACTGTCTGTTTGCTAAGTCCGGTATATCTGCAAATATCGCCCAGCAAATAATTGTCTCCAAAGTTACATATTGTATAAAGAATTTTGGAAATACTGTCGGATATATTTAATTTCAATGACAATTCATGATAAGTCGCTTCAATTTCACCCAACAAATGGTTGTATCTTTTCATTTTTTTAGAACTTTTAATACTCATATAAAACCTCCTTCTATGTTTAGTACGAAATCGTACCAATCCAGTTTAGTATGATTTCGTACTAAAGTCAAGAAAAAAATATAAACTTCTTAATTCATATTAGCTTTACCACTAACCTGCAAATTCTGATGTATAGAATAAAAAGAAGCTGCCACAAATTAATGTGACAACCCCTTAAATTTACCATG
>CAZPRO010000292.1:0-2642 GCA_964588775.1 uncultured Clostridium sp. | reverse complement strand
TTAGCAGCTTATGCTTTTGTATATTTTGATTTTAAAGGTAAAAATCTGCTTTACTTTATATTAATAAGTACTATTTTTATACCTTTTACAGTTACTATGATTCCAAATTATCTTACAGTATCAAAATTTGGGTTAAATGATAATCTTCTTGGAGTAATTCTGCCACAGCTTAGTGATGCAACTGGAATATTCTTAATAAGGCAGTCCATGAAGACAATTCCTAAATCTCTAATTGAAGTTTCATATATTGATAATGTAGGACATTACAAAATAATGAAGGATATAGTTCTGCCAATTGTTAAGCCTGCAATAATTTCAACAGGAATAATGTTCTTTATAAATTCATGGAATGAATATGTATGGCCAGTGCTTATTTTAAAATCAAAGGAAAATTTTACACTGCCTCTTGCACTTCAGTTGTTCATAAGTTCAGAAGGTGGTACAGACTTTACCATAGCAATGGCAGTATCAGTTGTAACTATGATAATACCATTAATTTTGTACTTAATATTCCAAAAGTATATAATAAATACTTATGCATCATCAGGAATAAAAGGATAAGTAAAGATAGTTGATAGGAGAAAAATATGAAAGAAATTGTATTTGAAAATGTATGCAAATCTTATGGAAAAACAGAAGTTGTTAAAAATATAAATCTTACAATTAAAGAGGGTGAAAGACTTATACTTCTTGGACCTTCAGGATGTGGAAAGTCAACAACTCTTAGAATGATTACAGGTCTTGAAGATATAACAAGTGGAAAGCTTTATATGAATGGAGAATGTGTAAATGAAGTGAAAAGCGGAGACAGAAACGTGGCAATGGTATTCCAGAACTATGCTTTATATCCACATATGACTGTTGAAGAAAATATAACATATGGATTAAAAGTACATCATTATGATGAGCATGAAATAAAGACAAGACTTGATGCAGCAATAAATATGCTTAAGCTTAATGGATTGGAAAAAAGGAAACCAAAGGATCTTTCAGGAGGTCAGAGACAGAGAGTCGCCCTAGCACGTGCCATAGTAAAAAGAAGCAGTTATTTTCTTTTAGATGAGCCGCTTTCAAATCTTGATGCTCAGCTTAGGGGGCATGCAAGAAAAGAACTTGTAAAAATACATGAAATGTATAATCAGACATTTGTATATGTTACACATGATCAGGTTGAAGCAATGACAGTAGGTGACAGAATAGCACTTATGAACAAAGGTGAAATTCAGATGGTGGATACACCTTCAAATGTGTACAATAAGCCTGCAAATATATTTACGGCAAAATTTATAGGTTCACCATCTACTAATATATTTGATGTAAATTATCATAATGGAAGTGTTAATTTGAAGGAACAAAGTATAGAACTTCCTAAGGAATGGGCAGAACTTGCTGAATCCAATAATAATAATAAATTATCTATGGGAATAAGACCAGAACATATAAAATTAGAAAAAACACAAAAACAGAATTCCATTAAGGGATTTGTTAAATATATAGAAGATTATGGGAATAAGGTAGGAGTTTATATAGAAGTTGAAGGTAATGAAATTATAGCAATGTGTGAAGAAAATATTTTTGATAATGATGATGTTGTTTATTTTAAGCCGGATTTTCACAAAATTCATTTATTTGATAGAGAAACAACCATGTCAATTGGATATCCTGAGGAGGTATAATCAATGAATATAAACATTAGTACAAATATTTACAAGCCTCACCAGCTGGAAGAAATTTTTAATCTGTTGGAAAAAAGTAATGATTCTAATATAGGCTTAGAATTATTTGTTGAATGGCAGGATGAAATGTTTGAAGAAATTATAAAAAAGAATATGGATAAGTTTAAAAAATATAATATTTCAATGCATGGACCTTACTATAATACTGAGCATTCAGCACCAAAAGGCACATCTGAGTATGAAATATCATTAGAATTTTTTAAAAAATCATTACAATTATCAAAAGAGCTTAATAGTAAATACATAGTATATCATCACAATAATTGTATGGTTATGCCTGAAAATAAAGAAAAAATGATAGCAGTTTCAGGAGAAAATCTTATTGAGCTTAGCAAAATAGCAGAGGAGTATGGTGCACATATTGTGGTTGAAAACAGTGGAGTAAAGTCTCATGATAATATGCTTTTTAATGAAGAAGAATTTATAAATATGGCAGAAAATATAAAGGAAAATATTCTTATAGATATTGGTCATGCTTTTGCAAATGACTGGAATTTAGAAAGAGTAATAAAAAAGCTTAAGGATAAAATTATAGCATATCATATACATAACAATAATGGGTGGAAAGATAATCATGACAGAATCCGAAATGGCATGCTTAATTTTAAAGAATTCTTAGAAATCTATAAAAAGCATACACCAAAAGCTGATTTGGTTATTGAATATGGAAAGCAGTGCTATGGTGATGATGAAGGAATAATTGATGACATAAATTATATAAAAAATTGTTTGAATTAAAAAATGGCTCAATACCATTAAGATATTAAGTTTGCCCAACAGCTAATTTTCAACTGTTGGGCTTATTTTGTTTTTGATTCTAATATTAAAACTATCTGCATTTTCATACTAGTATGCGAATCAATATTTAAATTCTTTAAATATTCTGAAAATATCTTGCATTTTCAG
>CAZPRO010000291.1:0-2653 GCA_964588775.1 uncultured Clostridium sp. | reverse complement strand
ATTTGTTAAATCTTTCATCAGATTCATCTGTAATAATAATATATTCTATATCAATTTTAGACTTAAATGCTTCTTCAACTAGTCTAAAACCTTCTATAATATATTTATTATATTTATTTCTATTTTTTCTTTCCTTTAATTTTCTTGTTTCTTTAAAAAGAGTGTTTTCTTTGCTTTCAATAAATACCAAATTTCCACCTCATATTAACTTATGTTACATATAGCATCTTCCATATTTACTCATTTCTTTAGTTGAACCTAATGCTACAAGTATATCATTTTCCTTTATTACTTCTTCTGCTCTTGGAGAAATATTAACTTTGTTATTTCTTTTTATTGCAACAACATTTATTCCATATTTTTTTCTCATATCCAGTTCTTTTAATGATTTATTATACCATTTATCTATTGCTTCAATTTCCAGTATATTATATTCTGGAGATAATTGTATATAATCAAGAATATTTGATGACACCAGATTGTTAGCTACTCTTACTGCCATATCTTTTTCAGGAAGTATAACTTTATCCGCACCTATTTTACTTAGAACCTTTGCATGCATTTCACTATTTCCTTTAGCAACTATATACTTTACTCCTGCCTCCTTCATTAAAAGAGTAATCATAACACTTGCTTGAATATTAGTCCCTATTGTTACTATGGCCACATCAAAATTTCTTATTCCTACATTTTGCAAAGTAACTTCATCAGTGGCATCCATAACCATTGCATGTGTCACACTGTCAGCTATATCTTGAATTTTTTCTTCATCTATATCTATTACTAAAACATCATGTCCTAAACTATATAAAGTTTTTGCAATGGATGTTCCAAATCTTCCAAGTCCTATTACAAGAAACTGCTTTTTTATCATACCACACACTCTCCTATCCAATTAATATTTTTCCTTCTGGATATTTATATCCCTTTTTCTTACTGCTTTTAACAATAGCAAATAATACTGTTAAAGGCCCTACTCTTCCTATATACATGCTGATTATAAGTATTATCTTACTAATACTTCCTATTTCTTGGGTAACTCCTGTACTAAGCCCTGCTGTACCAAAAGCTGAAGCTGCTTCATAAAGAAGATCTATAAATTCTTGTTCAGGTTCCATTACTGTTAATATCATTGTTACACATAAAACCCATATAACACCAACCGTTACTAATGTAAGGGCTTTATAAACTATATCTTTAGAAAACCTTCTGCCAAAAGCTTCTGTTTCTTCTCTGCCTCTTAATACACAAATTACTGTAAGTATAACAATTCCAAAGGTTGATGTTTTTATCCCTCCTGCAGTTGACCCAGAAGATCCTCCTATAAACATAAGTATTATTGTGAGAAGTTTGCCTGGCAAGGTCATATCTCCTGTAGAAATGCTATTAAATCCTGCTGTTCTGGGACTAACTGCTGCAAAATAACTGTTTACTAATTTATCCTTAAAGGATAAGGATCCAATAGTATGCAAATTATTATATTCAAAAACAAACATAAAAATAGTTCCTATACTTATTAATAAAGCTGTTGTTGTTAAAATTATCTTTGCATTTACTGATAACCTTCTTTTCTTTTTATAATTCCATAACTCAATAATAACCGAAAAACCCAAACCACCTATAATAATAAGCAGGCTTATTATTATTATGAAAAATGAATTAGATGTATAAGAAGTAAGACTTGAAAATCCACCATTTAAATCAAATCCTGCATTACAAAAAGCTGATACAGAATGAAATAGACTAAAAAACAAGCTTTTTCCCATAGAATATCTTCTTAAAAATGTTGGCAATATAAATAATGCTCCACTTAATTCAACTATAAAAGTAAATAACACTACATACTTAACCATTTTAATAAGACCTTCTATTTTGAAAGTGTTCATAGATTCCTGCATAATAAGCCTATCTCTTAAAGTTATTCTTTTTCCTAATAAAACTGCAATAAAGGTTGTAAGAGACATAAATCCCAAACCACCTATCTGAATAAGAATAAGAATTACAAACTGCCCCAAAATACTAAAATGAGTTCCTGTATCCACAGTTATAAGTCCTGTAACGCATACTGCTGACGTGGCAGTAAATAAAGAATCTAAATACTTAGTGCCATTTCCATCTGCTGTAGAAATAGGCATACTTAAAATAAATGTGCCTAAAACAATTACACATATAAATCCTAATGATAATATTTGAACTGGATTTAACTTTACATTACTAATATACTTTTTCATAAATATTATCACCACCTTAAATTACTATAAATTCAATTTATATTTCTAAAAAATAAAAAAATATACAAAAAAATGCGACTTCCGTCGCATTTTTTATTAAGCGTTTAAAGCTTTCTTAGCAACTGCTACTAATTCAGCAAATGCTTTTGCATCATTAATTGCTATTTCTGATAGCATTTTTCTGTTAATGTTAACTCCAGCAACTTTTAAACCATTCATGAATTTTGAATAACTCATATCGTTCATTCTTGCTGCAGCATTAATTCTAGTGATCCATAATGCTCTGTAATCTCTCTTTTTGTTCTTTCTTCCAACATACGCATTTCTTAATGCTCTTATTACAGATTCATTAGCAGTTTTGAATAATTTACTTTTTCCACCATAATATCCTTTTGCAAGTTTTAAAACTTTTTTATGATTTT
>CAZPRO010000290.1:0-2676 GCA_964588775.1 uncultured Clostridium sp. | reverse complement strand
ATATAGTGTTTTCAGAAGATGATAAATATGTTTATATAAAGGCTTCAAAATATGATGAAGAAAAATTTTATAAAGCCTTAGAAAACTGGTATAGAAATGAAACCTTAAGAATTACTGAAGAAAGAGTTAAGTATTACAGCAGATTTTATAAAGATAAAGTAAGTGAAATCAAGGTTAAAGAGCAGAAAAGAAGATGGGCAAGCATTAATGTGCATAATGTAATTTATTTTAACTGGAGAATAAGTATGGCGCCTCTTGAAGTTATTGATTATATTGTTGTTCATGAAATGAGCCATATGAATCATCGCGATCACTCAAAAGCTTTTTGGGCAGGAGTTGCAGAAGTAATGCCTTTTTATAAGGTATATCATCGATATTTAAAAGAACATGGAAGAGATATGACCATATAAAAAGCAATTTTCATTAAAACTTATTTCAAAAACATGGGTATAATGGATAGTGAAAGGAGATAGTTATTATGGATATGAAAAAAGAAACAATAAATAAAATTATAGATTATATTGAAAAAAATCTTGATAAAGATTTAAATTTAGATAAAATATCAGAAAAGTCTGGATATTCAAAGTTTCATTTAAATAGAATGTTTTTTGAGGAAACAAATATGACAATTCATAAGTATATAGTGAAAAGAAGACTTACAGAAGCTGCACGTAAACTGGTATACAGTAATATGAGCATTTTGGATGTATCATTTTTATATGGATATGAAAGTCAGCAGGCATTTACCAATGCATTTTCAAGATTTTATAAAACATCTCCTTTAAATTATAGATTAAAAAGAGAATTTTATCCATTGCAGAAAGAACTGATTAAAGAAAGCTGTGGAGGCTTAATAATGAAGCTTGCTGCATAGAATGTCTTTTTTTAAAAGGAGGTATAAGATTATGAGTAATATCATTCCATATGTTGTGGAACAAACAAGCAGAGGTGAAAGAAGCTATGATATTTATTCAAAGCTTCTAAATGACAGAATAATATTTCTTGGGGGAGAAGTAAACGATCATATTGCAAATTTAATTGTAGCTCAGCTTTTGTTTTTAGAATCACAGGACCCTGATAAGGATATATATCTTTATATAAATAGTCCGGGAGGTTCTGTTTCAGCAGGATTTGCTATTTATGATACTATGAAATATATTAAGTGTGATGTATCAACAATATGCATAGGTATGGCAGCAAGTATGGGAGCGTTTCTGCTTGCAGGCGGGACTCCTGGAAAAAGGTATGCGCTTAAAAATGCGGACATTATGATACATCAGCCATCAGGTGGAGGAAAAGGACAGGCAACGGATATTAAAATTATGGTGGATTATGTATTAAATAATAAGAAAAAGCTGAATAAGATACTTTCAGAAAACACAGGAAAAACTGTAGAAGAAATTGAAAGAGATACAGATCGTGATAATTTTATGAGTGCAGATGAAGCAAAAGAATATGGACTTATTGATGATGTTTTTGAAAGAAAGTAAAGAATAAAACTACCAGTGGATGGTAGTTTTATTCTTTGAATTTTTACATGGAAGTTTAATTTCAAAAAACTTAAGATATTTTCCGTTTCGGCTTATTCTGTCAGCAACAATATGAAGAATATAACCTAAAGTAAAGCCTGCAAATAAGTATTCATTTCCCATTATGTAGACACTTGTACAAAATAAAAATGTCCCCAATATTTTATGCGTAAACATTCTGTGGGGAGAAAGCTTTCCAAGCAGTGTGAGAATTATAAAAAATATAAGTCCTCTTGTATCAAGTTTTATAAAAGTTCCTATAAATTTAATAAAAGATAAGTGAAACTGAATTCCAAAATAATAAAAAACTGCAGTTATAATAAGAAAAATAGTAAGAACTTTATTAAATACCTGGGATGCTTTGGATTTCTGACTGTCAATATCAGGCATATAGGAACCAATTACTGCACCAATAATTAATATTATCATTCCTAAACTAAAGTGAGACTCACCTAAAAAAATAAGACTGAAAATGAAAATCACTGAGCAGGCTGTTCCAATTGTCATATGTTCTTTACCGCTCATGTATTGCTCCTTAAATATAATTTTGTTATGTTTTATAACTGTATATATTATATGTATAAATAAAATTGAAATCAATAACTATTTAGAAATATTTCAAGATGTTTATTTGTTTTTACAGAAATTTTATATAATTTAGCTTTTATTAAGGTAACCATGCTAATATAGGATATAAATGAAATGAAAGTGAGGAGACATTTATGAAAAAGAAAATGATAGCTATTCTTATAGCACAATTAATGTGTATAAGTGCATTAATTGGATGCAGTCCAAATGCAGGTACAACAACAGCATTGGCATCAGAATCAAGAATTACAGTTGAAGCAGCAGATAAAGAAACCATAGGAAAAGTTGATACATATATAACTTTGGATAATGAAAATGTAACAGTAGATGGAAAAGGTGCTGAAGTAAGTGATGGAAAGCTTGTTATTTCAAGAGGGGGAACTTACAGTATATCTGGAACTCTAACTGATGGGCAGATTGTAGTTAATACATCAAATGAAGAAAAAGTTTATCTTATTTTAAATGATGCAGATATTACATGTTTAAACAGTGCTGCAATATATGTAAAGCAGGCTGATAAAACAGTTATTTATCTTGCAGAAGGTACAGAAAATAAAAT
>CAZPRO010000289.1:0-2678 GCA_964588775.1 uncultured Clostridium sp. | reverse complement strand
ACATTAATATTGGAGATACTGTAGTTATAAATGATAATGGAATAAAGAAAGAATTTATAGTTAAGGAATTTATTTTAGATTCACAAATGAATTCAAGTATGTGTTCATCAACAAGAATTTTAATAAGTGATAATGATTTTAATGAATTGAATGGAAAGATTGGAGAAAATGAATATATTATTGAAGCTTATTTTAAGGATACTAAAATGGCAGCAGATTATATAACAGCATATGAAAATGCAGGACTGCCTAAAAATGGGCAGGCAGTTACATATACAATGATATTTTTACTTAGTGCTTTGGCAGACCTTGTAATGGCATTCATCTTATTATTTGCAAGTATATTATTAGTTTTAATAGCTGTATTTTGTATAAGATTCACAATTAATGCATCCCTTGAAGAGCAGCTTGGTGAAATTGGAACAATGAAGGCTATAGGTATGAGTTATAAATCAATTAGTGAAATATATTGGGTTAAATATAAAATGCTGGCTTTTATAGGAGGAATTTTAGGATATTTAATTTCAATTATTATAAGCAGATTATTTACAAATCATATAAATGTTACTTTTGGAAGTTCAGAAAAATCAGTAATGACATTTATTCTGCCAGTTACAGTATGTTTGTTGATTTTCTTTTTAATAGAAGTTCAGTGTAAAAGAACATTAAAGAAGATAAGAAAAATAACAGTAGTAGATGCTCTTGTTAATGGAAATGGATTTAATAAAAGAAATAGAAAAGTTAAAGATGGATTGTATAAAACAAAACGTCTGCCAGTGAATATTGTTATGCCAATTAGAGAAGTATTATTAAATTATAAAAACTGGATTATTGTATTTGTTGTTATGGTTATGTCTAGTGCAATTATTTTGATTCCTATTAATATTATTAATACAATAAAATCTCCTAAATTTATTTCATACATGGGAAGTAATCTACAGGACATAATGATTGAAGTTGATAATGGAAATAAGCTTCAGGAAAGATATCTGGAAGCAAAAAAAGTACTTAATATGGATAGTGAAATTTCTCAGTATTCTGAATTATCTCGTGTATGTGTCCAGACATATAATTTAGAAAAAGAAATAAAAAATATACATGTTGATTGTGGAGAAGCATCAGGGGAAGGGCTTAAGTATTTAAGTGGAAAAGCTCCTGAAAAAGATAATGAAATTGCATTATCATATTTAAATGCAAAGGATATGGGGAAAAATTCTGGAGACAGCATAACTATAATATGGAATGATATGGAGAAAGAGTTTATTGTTTCAGGTGTATATCAGGATGTAACAAGTGGAGGTTATACAGCTAAATCAAAATATGAATTTTCAGGGGTTGATAAGGAATTATACTCATTTTCTGTAGATGTAATGGACAAGGCTAATATTAATGATAAGTCAAAGGAATTAGCAGATTTATTAGGAAAGGGTTTTACCGTTAATCCATTTGAAGAATTTATTAATCAAACTTTAGGCGGGGTAATAAGGCAGTTGGATATGGTTATAGCTGTAGTAATTTTTACTGGATTATTCTTATCGTGTTTAATAACAATACTTTTTTTAAAACTTCGTATAGTAAAAGACTATTCACAAATATCAGCCATGAAAGCTATAGGTTTTTCAAGCAAAGAAATACGAATACAATATATTATTAAAATTACACTTACATCATTATGTGGTATTGTTTTTGGAACTATATGTGCAAATGTATTTGGAGAAAATATAGTGAATTTTGGACTTAAAATTTCTGGATTAGGTATAGCTAAAATTGAATTTATACTTAGTCCAATTGTGTCAGCCGTTTTTTGTCCATTATTATTAATATCATTGATAACAGCAGTAACATGGTTTTTTACAAAGCAGATAGAAAAGTATAATATTATGTCTTTAATAAATGAATAATGTTTAGGATAAGGAGGAGAAATATTTGAAGAAGATTTTAGAAGTTAAAAATTTAGTTAAAAGTTTTGGAAGTGAAGAAGTTCTTAAAGGTATAAATTTAACTGTCAATGAAGGAGAATTTATTGCTATTATGGGACAGTCTGGTTCTGGAAAATCCACACTTTTATATAATATAAGTGGTATGGATAAAGCAACATGTGGAGAAGTTAAATTTGATGATGAAGAAATTATTAATATATCAGAAGAAAAAATGAGTACAATCAGACTGAAAAAAATGGGATTTATATTTCAACATTCATATTTATTAAAAAATCTTTCTATTCGTGATAATATTGTTCTTCCTGGCTTTAAAGCAGAATTAACTTCAAGAGAAGAGGTAAATAAAGAAGCTGCAAGACTTATGCAAAAGACTAATATTACTAATGTTGCAGATCATGACATTACAAAAGTATCAGGGGGTCAGCTTCAGCGTGCTGCTATATGCAGAGCGTTAATAAATCATCCATCAGTTTTATTTGGGGACGAACCTACAGGAGCGTTAAACAGAAGTGCAACAAATGAAGTTTTGGATATTATTAATAATATAAATGAAGAAGGAACAACAGTTATACTTGTTACTCATGATGCAAAAGTTGCAGCAAGAGCTGAAAGGGTTATATTTTTAATTGATGGAAATATTAATTCTGAGATTAATATAGGAAAATATAAAAAGGATGATAATAGATTAGATATTAGAGAAGAAAAACTTTCAAAATGGCTTTCCAAACAGGGATTTTA
>CAZPRO010000288.1:0-2681 GCA_964588775.1 uncultured Clostridium sp. | reverse complement strand
GCTAGATTTAAAAATAATTAGGTTAAAGTGTTACAAAAATGCTTGACCACAACAAATGAGCCTGTCACCAGCAGTTTTCAACTGCTAATGTGACAACCCCTTATTATTAGATTTTATACATTTCTCAAATAAATTAACATAATATTTATCAAGTTTTCCTTCATCAGCCATAGAATATAATATAGAGAATGCTTTATCTTCTGGCATAGGTTTTTTATAAGGACGATCCTTACATGTTAAAGCATCATAAATATCAACTATGGTTATTATTCTTACTTGACTTGGAATATCCTTTTCTGTTAATCCCTTGGGATAACCAGAACCATCTAGAAGTTCATGATGGCTGCCAGCCCATTTTGCAACATTTTCATACTGTTTATTGAATTTAAAGTTTGAAAGAAGTTTTGAGGTTATGGCTGCATGACTTTCCATAATGTTGCGCTCCTTTTCAGTTAAGGTTCCTTTTTTTATTAGTAGACATTGACTTTCTTCTTCTGTAAGATAATAAATTTTTGAAGAGTCTGTTTTTGTGTAATATTTTTTTGAAAGAATATTTATTAAATCTTCTAAATCATCTGAAAGAAAGGAACTATTATTAAGTGTTTCTATTAGTTTTAGACTGTTGTTTAAATAATCAATCTCCTCATTATAGTCATAGTTATTGATTCTGTTTTGGAGCATGTCTATTTTCAGATAACAGGATATAAGTTCAAAACGGCTACGTATTTCATGCAATCTGTTTCCTAATCTATCGGCCTTATCCATAACACTTAAGGGAATGACAATCTTACCTATATCATGAAGTCTTGCGGCTAAAATGATTTGATCCTTTTCATTTTCTGAAAAAAATTCAGAAACAAGACCTTGTGCATATTGATTATTTACAAAATCTATAAACTGACTTATATAATATGATACATTTTGAGTATGATTAGCATTGTAGGGACTTCTTTCATCAATAGCAGAGGCCATAACAGAAGCAAAGGAAAAAAATAATTCTTTCATGGACTGCATATGCTGCATATTGGACAAAGAAACAGCTGCCAGTGAAGATAAGGCAATGGTTGTGTATTCATCACGTTTATTATAAGGAATTATATTATTATCCACATCAAGTGCATTTATAAGCTGAATTACGCCTATTAGCTCATTTTCATGATCTGCAAGAGGAATGACAAGCATAGATTTAGTTCTGTATTTGGTTATAGAATCATAGTTTCTTGGACCTGAAAAATCAAATTGTACATTGTCATAAACATCCTGTATATTTATAAGTTTTCTGTGAATGGCACAATAACTGCATACGTTTTTTTCAGTGAAGGGAACTGGCGGTAAATCAATGTTTTCTCCATTTCCGCCTTTGTAAATATTTAAGGAGTTTGTTCGCATAATTTTAAATACTAAAGAATTATCTTTGTATAGATAAAGGGTTCCAGCATCACTGTTAGTAGTACGCATGGATTCTTTTAAGATTTTTTCAAGAAGTTTATTATAATTTTTTTCACATGTAAGAGAAATACTTATATCTAGTATATTTTTTAAATCTTTATCAATATTAAACATATAAAACCTCATTCAATATAATAACTTAAAATGTTTTTATGTATTTTCAACATTAATTATATAATACAATGTTAAAAATTTGTATAAATTATATGTAAAAATTAGTTTTTATATATAAATTGTTTATAGAAATCTATCTGTAATGGACAATCTATCATTAGTAATATATAATTGAGTAGTAGTTATGAAAATATTTAACTCATACATTAGGGAGGGAAACTTATGAAAGCATCTGGAAAAATAAATTATCCAGTAGAAGAAGTATTTAATGTATTTATAAAAGCTGCAAAGCGGGAATTTAAAGATTTTGATGAAGAAAATCCAATTGGATCTAAAATAGTAAAAAATATTACATCTGCTGGTCCAAAACCAATGGAATGTACAGTTGAAATAACTGATTATATAGAAAATAAAAAATATGAAATAACAACATCCAATAAATTATCATCCTGTGTGTCCACATATACATTTACCCAGAAAAAAGAAGGATATACTGTGGTGTCTTTTGAAGAATCTCAGAGTGGAAAAGGTATGATGGATGCATTTACCTTGATGCTTGTTCGATTTGCTGCAACAAGACAATTCAAAAAGAGATTTGCAGCCCAGATAGAAAATCTTGAAAATCAGTTAAAGCAAAAAGAAGAGAATCTAAAAAGAAGCGAAAAAAAAGCGTTATAAAATCTATAAAGGACGTAAAACTTAATGTAGTGGTAACTTAACGATAAAAGGAACAGGCAGACAAAATTTTGAAATAGTAGGGATTTTTAATTTGAAACATTACAATCCTCATATGTCCACTCAACACTTGCTCCTTCAGAGGTTAGTAGTACAACTAAATTATGATTATAATATAAATATTTATTGTTTTCATAATTTAGTTATAAAACTTCTGAAGGACAAGTATATTCATGGACAAATGCAGATTAAATGTTTCTAAATCAAAAATCTTAATGCTATTTCAAAATTTCACTGCCTGTTCCTTTTATCTGTGTAGTTATCCATCTATAAGTTATACGTTTTTATAGATTAGGAAACATAATAAAATGTTAACATGTTCTGTTATATAAAATTCTATTTTTATTAAAAAGGCATTTATGGCATAGACATATACCATTGTG
>CAZPRO010000287.1:0-2731 GCA_964588775.1 uncultured Clostridium sp. | reverse complement strand
TGTAATATTATAAAATTTCTATACAATTTACTATGTCCCAAAGTAATATTTCCTCCGCATATATTTATTCCATACATTATATGCAGAGAAACTTTTATTATGATTTTATATTATTCTTAACATCACAAATGCTGTCTGCAAGTTTTGCAAATTCTTCTATACTTAAAGTTTCAGCTCTTCTTTTTGGATCTATTCCTGACTTTTCAAATGCTTCTTCAAGGTTTTCTTTTTCTAACTTTAAAGTTTTAGCAGCATTCCACAAAGTCTTTCTTCTCATATTAAAACCTGCTCTTACTATTTCAAACATAAGATTTACATCTTTTGTATTTACTCTTGGTTTTTCTAATCTATCTAATTTTATTACAATAGATTCAACCTTAGGTCTTGGAATAAAACATGATGGAGCAACTCTCCTTACAATTTTTGTATCACAGTAATACTGTACCAAAACAGATAATGCTCCATATTCTTTACAATTTGGCTGTGCATCTATTCTTTCTGCAACCTCCTTTTGAATCATTATTGTTAAAGATTTAAAATTATATCCTTCTTTTAATAATTTAACTATTATTGGAGTTGTAACATAATAAGGAAGATTTGCAACAAGCTTAACACTTTGTTCATCTCCAATAATCTCATTAAAATCCACCTTTAATGCATCTTTATGTATTAATGAAAAATTCTCTTGATTTCCAAGTTCATTTTCTAATATAGGAATAAGGTCACTATCAAGTTCTATTGAAGTTACTTTTTTAGCTTTCATTAATAGCTGTGCAGTTAAAGAGCCAACACCTGGTCCTATTTCAATAACAAAATCATTGCTGTCAACATCAGCTCCATTAACTATATCTTCAAGAACTGAATCATCAACTAAAAAGTTCTGTCCTAGGCTTTTTGAAAACTTAAAATTATATTTTTTTACTAGTTCAGCTGTTTTGTAATCTTTTAAATCCATTTATTTATTACCTGCTTCCAATTGTTTTTCTATTCTTTCTATAGCTTTTCTAAATTCTTCTTTACTTATTCCATAATTATTTAATCTTGAAACCATTTGAGCTGCATTTCCATATCCAATACCAAGGATTTTTCCTAAAGCTTCTCTTCTTTCCCTTGATGTTTTATCTCCAGTAAGTTTAAAGAAAAACATATCCTGCATATTATAGAAATCCTTCTTTTCTTCTGTTGTTATTTTAGCCATTTCTAATGCCCTTAAAATAACTTCTGGTGCAGCGTTTTCAACACCTATATCTCCATCTTTTGTTCCGTCTTCTCTTGATATATATGCATGCTTAATGCCCTTTACCCTTTTTGATATTATTCTTCTTATCTTTTCTCCAGCAAAATCAGGATCAGTTAAAACTATTACACCTTTTCTCTTTTGTGCTTCTTTTATTCTATCTATTACTTTAGCATTTATACCAAAGCCTCCAACTGCAATTATTTCTGCATCTAATGCCTTTTTAACAGCATCAACATCATCTCTGCCTTCTACAACAATTACTTCTTTTATCAAAAAATACACTCCTTAAAAATTAGCAATTTAAAACTATTATTATTTTTTCTTACATATTTATAATATTCCATATTGTAAATATTTTAAAGGAAAAACATATAATTATGCACAAAAATAGGACTACTGCAAAATGCAACAGTCCCATCTCCTTACCATTGACCTGGATATGCTACAACTAATACATCTACATTTCTAACTCCCCAGTTTTTACATTCACTAGATGAGTTTAAATATAAATCCACCTTATTGCCTACTATAGCTCCGCCAGTATCACATGCAACTGCATATCCATACCCTTCAACGTAAACCTTACTTCCAAGAGGAATTACAGATGGATCAACAGCAATTGTACTTAATCCACCCATGCTCCTGACAGGTGTTCTTCCCGTTGCTGTTACTCCTCCTCCGGAATAAGCTGTAGCAGTACAATTTACTTTCTTTTTATAAGAAATATTGCCTGCACCTCTGCTTGCATAAACCTGACCTGTTCCTTTAATGACTACTTCATTTTTAGGTTCTGCAATAGTTTTTGTACTTTTTATGTCTCTAGAAACCTCTACTCCATCCTTATAAACAATGTTATAAGTAACCTGCTTTTCACCATCAATACCTTCACTCTTTACCTTTTGAACACTAACATCTAAGTCGGCATCCTCTTCTATAATAGTATCAAATTGAATGGCTTCAGTTTGTACAACTTCTTCTGTTTCTACTTTTACAATTTGTATATCTAAGTTTTCCTGTATTTTTGCATCTAATTTAGGTGTTACTTCATCTACACCTTTTACAAATTCAATTCCATTTTTCTTTAATGTTTCTTTTTCTGCTTCAAGCATATCTTGAACTGTTGCTTCTGCAGTTTTTACATTAAAGCATTGTCCATTAGCAGTAACTTTTACTGCTACTGGAGTTCTTAATTCAATTAAGTCATTTTCAGATACTTTGGTTTCTAGGGATGGCTGCACCTTATCATGAGGATTTACTGTAATCCCCCTTTCCTGCAACACATCTTTGACAGTCCCCTTATATGTGACAAAAGTTTCTTTCTTATCGTCAATACTTAATGTTATTGTTTTTCTCATACCTGCTATAGCTCCACTAACAATAACTGTTATTACAACAATCCCTGCCGTGACATAGCAAACATTTTTTGCCTTAGGACCTTTAAATAAAACTTCTTTGATATAAGTTTTAAACCTTTCTATCATTGATTTCCCT
>CAZPRO010000286.1:0-2749 GCA_964588775.1 uncultured Clostridium sp. | reverse complement strand
TTTATATATGCTGTCATATATAAAAGGAAAAAGTCAGAATGAAAAATTAATGCGCATAATATCCATAGTTACTATGATAGTTTCAAGCTTTATTATTGCATTTGGACATATATATTATATAAATAATCCAAAAGGAAATTATGCATGTGGACTTTCAGTTAATGTTGTTTATTTAAATATACCTTTTTATCTTTTACAGATATTGTATTACTGTAAAAAGTATAAAAACAATATAGATAACAATATAGTAACAGGTAGGGGGAGAGCAGCAGTAATTGCTATGCTGGGGTGTGCAATATCAGCTGTTTATCCAACATTTTATACAACAAGCCAGATACAGGTGTTGGTAATTTTTATATTGTTTTTGTCATTTGAAAATTCAGCTGAATTTATTGATAGAGAAAAGGGAGTATTAAATCAGTATGCTTTTTTTAAGGTGATAAGTGATAAATTAACATTAAAAAAGCCTTTTCATGTTATAGTTGCATATGCAGAAGATGATAATGAAATAAAACATAATAATATGCTAAAAAATCTTGATGAAATAATGCAGAAAAATTTTAATTCAGATGTTTATGTATTGTTTTCAGCATGTTTTGCTTCTATATTGGATAGTAAAAAAGCTGAAGAATACTATTTGTCTAAAATAAATAAGAATATACCAGATAAGAATATCTATTTATACAAATTTCCTAATAATAATATGAATGCAGATAAATTGTTAAAAGAAATAGAAAAAATAGATACGGAAGCAAAAGAAAAAATTATGTATATTGACATAAGTACTGGTGTAAAAAATAAAAATGCATATGAAAGAAAGCTTGAATTATTAAATTGTGATATACACAATTTAAAAGGATTATGGGGGATAATAGTTGATATAAATAACCTAAAAACAACAAATGATACATATGGGCATGCAAAAGGAGATTGGTTGATACATACAACTGCTAAAATATTATTTGAAGCATTAGGAGATAAAGAAAAGATATACAGAATAGGTGGAGATGAATTTGCTATTTTCATGGATAAATATGAAAAAATGCAAGCTGAAAAGTTTATTCAGCTAATTAGAAAAATTCAAAAAAAATATAATGTAGGTCAAGATATATTAATAGAATTTGCAATAGGATATTCGGAATTTAATATTAAAGAAGATACGACAGTGCAGGCAATGATGAAGAGGGCAGATTATAATATGTATAAAAATAAACAACAATGGCATAAAAAATAAAAATTAGTGCAAGTATAGGCATTAGGTACAAATGTATTAGAGTCTATAAGAGACAATTAAAATTATAAAATAAAGCTATAGGCGGTAATACCTATAGCTTTTTAGATTGTCCCTAAATTATCAATCAGGATACTTCAATATTAACAGGATCTATAGATATTTCTAAAATGGATTTATATTCAGAGGATGATCCAAGAATATTTTCATTAAATGGTGCGTTTAATGTGGGTAACAGAGGAATTGTTGAGTTTATTGAAGTATTTAAAAATGATGTTGAATATCTTCATACAATAATTACAGCTACTCAGGAAAAATCAATTCCATCACCTGGAAAAGGATCAATGATCTATTTTGATGGAGTAATTGTAGCTCATTCAAATGAAGCTGAATGGAATAAATTTAAATCAGATCATACCAATGAAGCCATATTAGACAGAATAGTAAAGATTGAAGTTCCTTATTGTTTAGAACTTGATGAAGAGGTAAAAATATATGAAAAAATATTAAGAAGAAGTAGTTTTAAAGCACATATTGCACCACATACAATTGAAACAGCGGCTATGTTTGCTATACTTTCAAGACTATCTCCATCAGCAAAAGCTGATCCAATGACGAAATTGAAGATTTATAATGGAGAAGAAATAGTTGAGAAGGGAACAACAAAAAAAATCGATATTGGAGAATTACGGGAAGAAGCAGGTCAATATGAAGGTATGAAAGGAATAAGCACAAGATTTATTATTAAGGCTATAGATAATGCATTAGCTGAATCAGAATATGATTGTATTAATCCTTTGAGTATTATGGAAAGTATAATTAAATCTGTTAAAGAAATGGATATTGGTGCAGATGATAAGAAAAAATACCTTGGTTTTATTCAGGACAGCATAAGAAAAGAATATAACAAGATTCTTGAAAAGGAAATAACAAAAGCATTTATACATTCCTTTAGAGAGCAGGCAGAGAGTCTTTTTAATAATTATATAGATAATGCAGAAGCTTATGTTAATAAATCAAAAATTAAAGATATTTCAACAGGTGAAGAATTAAATCCAGATGAAGATTTTATGCGAAGCATAGAAGAACAAATAGGAGTTTATGCAGCATCTGCAAAGGGATTTAGAAGTGATGTTACTTCATATATGTTTTACATTATAAGAAATGGAGGAAAGCTTGATTATACATCTTATGAGCCTTTAAAAGAAGCTATTGAAAAGAAGCTTACTGCATCAGTTAAAGACTTATCAAGAATAATAACAAAATCTAAAGTAAGAGATAAGGAACAGGCTGAAAAATATGATTCTATGGTTGAGGAAATGAAGAAAAATGGATATTGTCTTCACTGCTGTGATGTGATTCTTAAGTATGCAGCAAATAATTTATGGAGAGATTAATAATCTATGGCTGTATTTAGGAATTATACTAATAATCATATAGAACATGACAGATCAATAGAAGATAGAAGAAGACATAGACATCTTGTAGAAATATCTATAAAGGAAAATTTAGGAGATA
>CAZPRO010000285.1:0-2765 GCA_964588775.1 uncultured Clostridium sp. | reverse complement strand
ACATGAACAGGCTACTTAATTCACAGGATTAAAAAATTTGCACATGAAACATCAGTGCTTAAAGCTATCCCTTCAATACTTGCTCCATTCTGATATGGCAATAATTAATAATTTTCATAAAAAATAAATATATTAATTATCAAAATTATGTTATAAAACTCAGAATAGACAAGTATATTTCGGGACAGATTTAAGCTGGATGTTTCAATGCACAAGTTAATGGGACAATTCCTTAAAAATATGATAGAATTATATAAAGAAGAAAACGATATCATAGAAAAGGGTGTGAGGAGTATGGGAATAAAATTAACTGATGAACAGCTTAGGCGTGCAAATAAAGTAATGCTTGCAGGATTATTGATATTTGATGCAATATGCATACTTACTAATTCAGCAAGTGCAGCATTAGGTGGATCAGAATTAAAAACTCATATTATAGTTATTACAATAGTTACTTTGAGCGGCATTATAAGTATAATAACTAATAAGGTATGGGGATCTACAACAAAAACCATGAAGGCAATGTGCATTATCTGGTTTATAACTGATTTGTGTACAACAGTTGCCACTGATGGAATAATTACTTTTAATGTATCAGTCATGATAATAATTGCATCTATAGTATATTTAGATGTAAGAGTTACTTGCTTTTATAACTTATCTACTGCAATGATAAGCGTAATACAGCTGGTATATGCTATGAGCAGAGGAGATAAATTTGACTTAGCGCAGGTAATAGTCTTGTTTATGATGATGCCTGGAGTTGTAGCAGTAAATATTATACTTACAAAATTATTTATTCGAAATATGGATGAAAACCAAAAAGAAATTTTAAAAGGAACTGAAGAACAGAAGAATATAGTTAAAAAAGTAAAAGAAACTGCAATAAGTGTTAAAAATGATTTTAATAATTTACTAATGGATTTGAAGAATGTTAATAACCAAGCAGAAAATAACAAAACATCTATGAACAATATTGCAGAGAGTATGGAAAATACTGCAGATGAAATTCAAAAGCAGGCAATGCTCACTGCTAATATTCAAGAAACTATTGGTAATACAGAGCAGAGAGCAGATAAAGTTAAATTAACAGCAGATAAAGTTTTGAATACTGTACAAATAGGAGTTGGATTATCTGATGAATTAAAAGACCAGTCTAAACTGGTTGATAATAATACAGAAAGAATGTCACAAATAATTAAAAAGCTTGGTGAAAGGGTTAAAGAGGTTACATTAATAACAAAAACAATTTTATCAATTTCTGAGCAGACAAATCTTTTAGCACTAAATGCATCAATTGAGGCAGCAAGAGCAGGAGAAGCAGGAAGGGGATTTTCTGTAGTTGCTGATCAGATTAGATCATTGGCAGAGGATACAAGAGTATCTACAGAAAAAATAACAGAAATTATTGACGAATTAACAGATACTACAAGTGATACAATAAAAATGTTAGATGAATCAGTACAAAGTATACATGAGCAAAATGATAAGGTGGACAAGGTAAATGAAAGCTTTATAAATAATGGTACATATATGACTGAATTAAAAGTACTTGTTGATGATATATCTAATGATATTAATAATATATTTAAATCCATTACCACCATTGTAGATGGAATAAATCAATTATCATCTACAACAGAAGAAGTAACAGCTTCATCTCAGGAAGGTGCATTAATGAGTAATAATATAATGGATAAGATAAATTACTTTAATAAGCTTATTAATAATGTGTATGAAAAGATTGAGTGGATGTCAAAGTCAATTGATTAATTATGTTCTATATCTTTAGTAATTATATAAATCAGAATTTAACAAATTAAACTAAGAACTAAAAGCTAAGAACTAAAAACGGCGGTAGATTTTGCACGGCAAAATCAATGCAATAATATAATAAAAAATCTGGAAGATTTTTCTCCAAAACTCTTAGTTCTTAGTTTTTAGTTCTTACTTAATTAAATTCTGATTTGTAAAAGAAAAAAGGAACTGCAGCTAATTATTTAGTGTAACAGTTCCTTTTTATATATTTTTTAATTATCTAAAGAATATACCCTTACATAATCAACATACATTTTTGCAGGAAATTGTTCTGTGCCAATAGGTGATTGTGGCCAGTTGCCTCCAACTGCAAGGTTTAAAATTATGAAAAACGGCTTGTGTACAGCCTCATTGTTACTTATAAAGCCAGCAGGAATAAAACAGCTGTTTTCATTGATTTTTATTGTACTTATAGCAGTTTCATAATACATAATATCATCAACAAACCATTTTATTTTTGCTGGGGTCCATTCAACAGCATATATATGATATTCAGAAGGATTAATAATTTCTGCAGATGAACCATAGGTTTTTGCACCATTATCATATAAATGAAGCGAGCCGTATATTTTATTTTCACTGTTAACATGCTCCATTATGTCAATTTCTCCACAGTAAGGCCAGTCTGCATCGCCATTAAAACTACTGCCAAGCATCCAAAAGGCAGGCCATAATCCTGAACCAGAAGGGAGCTTTATTTTTGCTTCAATACGCCCATATGTAAATTCCTGAAGTCCTTTTGTTTTCAGGCGGGCAGATGTATACATACCATTATTATAATTTTCCTTTTTTGCTTCAATTACTAGACTTCCATTTTCAATTCTAGCATTATCTTCTCTATCAGTATAATATTGAAGTTCGCTGTTTCCCCAGCCATTGTTTCCAAAACCTATATCATATGTCCAATTTTCTTTGTTGATTTTATCTGAATCAAATTCATCACTCCA
>CAZPRO010000284.1:0-2805 GCA_964588775.1 uncultured Clostridium sp. | reverse complement strand
ATAGAAAGAGTCAGGTTGGTACTGGTGATAGAAGTGAAAGAATTAGAACATATAATTATCCTCAAGGCAGGGTTACTGATCATAGAATAGGTTTAACTTTATACAAATTAGAAACATTCCTTGATGGCGATATGGAAGAAATGATAAATGCTTTAATAACAGCAGATCAAGCAGAGAAAATGAAAAAAATGGGCAATACTGAAGAATAATGAGAATTAATGGGGTTGTAACAAAATAACAGACTAAATGTTAGATTTTGAAACAATCCTATTTTTAATGTACGAGAGGTAAATTTATGAATATAAATAAAGCTGTAAAAATGGAAAAAAAACATTTGAAATTGTTTATAGCAGTTATGGTGTTAATAGCAGTAACACTTCCTTTGGCTCTTTTTGTAACCAATCTATTTACAATATTTTATTTAATATTTCTATTAATAATAGAATTATTAATATGTGCTGCAATAATAGTAAGATTGAATGCCTATAAAATAAAATTTAGATGTGTAAACAATAGATTAATTTTTTCCATGGGAATATTAGCTAAGGAATATTTGATTTTATGTGATAAAGTAGCAATAGTGCATACAAATAATTGTGATTATGATTTAGAAATATTACTCATTACAAGTATGAATTTTAAAAATAAAGCATTAAGAAAGGTTGACAAGTCATTATTAAGGAAATATCCCGAGATAGAAAAATACTATTCCAAACTTCAGAATAAAGACAAAGAAAAAACATATTATTTCCAAATAATAAAGAGAGGAGGATTAAAAAAATATTTATTATTGGATTGTATCTATAGAAATTGTGTAAAAGCAGTATACACTAATGAAAGCATACAAAATATAAAAATTGCACGGGGGCAGATGATTGATTGAGTTTGTTGGTTAGTTAGAAAGAAAGAAGGATGAAGCTTGAAAACTCAGATAAGCATAATTAATAATTTTGAAGAGGATGAAGATAAAATAAAACAAGCAGCAGAAATAATAAAAGGTGGAGGGACAGTAGCTTTTCCCACAGAAACTGTATATGGATTAGGAGCTGATGCCCTTAATGAAAAGGCTGTAAAAAAAATTTTTGAAGCTAAAGGAAGACCGCAGGACAATCCACTAATAATTCATGTTGCTTCAAAAAATATAGAAAAATATGTTTGTGAAGTACCAGACATAGCTAAGAAATTTATTGATGAATTTTGGCCTGGTCCAATAACAATAATATTAAAGAAAAAAGAAATAATACCATATGTAACAAGTGCAAATTTGGAATCCATAGGAATAAGAATGCCTGCAAATAAAATAGCCCTAAAATTAATTGAGTTAAGTGGAACTGCTATAGCAGCACCATCAGCTAATATAAGTGGCAAACCTAGTCCTACAGATTATGAAAGATGTATTGAAGATTTAGATGGAAGAGTCAATTATATTTTAGGAGGAGAACATAGTAATGTTGGAGTAGAATCTACCATAGTTGATTGCACCATTGATCCTCCTGTAGTTTTGAGACCAGGAGGAATTACTTTAGAAATGCTTAAGGCAATAGACGAAAGAATTTATATTGATCCAGCTATAATGAAAAAACCAGATGGAAATTTAAAGCCTAAAGCTCCTGGAATGAAATATCGTCATTATGCTCCTAAGGCAAAAGTCACTGTAATATCTGGGAAAAGAAATAAAACTATTGAAAAAATTAAAGAAATGGTACACTATAATATAGAGAACAATAAAAAGGTATGTATATTAACTATAGATGAAAACAAAAATGAATATGAGGAAGGAATTAAAATTTCATTGGGAAGTTCTAAAGAATTATCTACTGTTGCACAAAATCTTTTTGAAGCATTAAGAAAATGTGATGATTTAAATGCAGATTTGGTATTTGCTGAAAGTTTTGAAGAAAAAGGAGTAGGTATAGCAATAATGAATAGATTAAATAAAGCAGCAGGGTTTGATATAATAAGTGTTTAAGAATTTTTTAATATGTATAGTTGGAGGAATTGATTATGAAAATTGCCATAGGTTGTGATCATGGAGCATTTGTTTTAAAAAGTGAGATAATAAAATTTTTACAAGCTCAAGAACAAAAGTATGAAATAAAGGATTTTGGAACTTATTCTGAAGATTCATGTGATTATCCTGACATAGCACTGCCAGTTGCAGAAGCTGTAGCTTCCGGAGAATTTGACTTTGGTATTCTGTTATGTGGAACAGGAATAGGAATAGGAATAGCAGCTAATAAGGTTCCGGGAATACGAGCAGCATTATGTAGTGATACTTTTAGTGCTCATGCAACAAGAGAACATAATGATGCTAATATATTAACTATGGGACAGAGAGTTGTTGGAACAGGTCTTGCATTAGATATTGTAAAAACGTTCTTAAATACTAAATTTGAAGGTGGAAGACATAGTCAAAGAATAAATAAGATAACTAATATAGAAGAAAAATATTTTAAATAGATAATGAAAAAATAGGAATGATAATATAGAACATATTTTTGGAGGAATTATAATGAGTAAAGTAACAGAGATAAATCATCCTTTGATATTACATAAATTGGCAATATTAAGAAGTGAAACTACAGGATCTAAAGAATTTAGAAAGTTAGTTGAGGAAATTTCAATGCTTATGGCATATGAAGTTACTAGAGATTTACAGATGGAAGAAGTAGAAGTGAAAACACCTATATGTACAACAAAGTGTAAAATGTTGTCAGGCAAAAAAATGGCAGTTGTACCAATATTAAGAGCAGGTCTTGGAATGGTTGATGGAATTGTTAATATAATTCCAGCAGCTAAAATAGG
>CAZPRO010000283.1:0-2815 GCA_964588775.1 uncultured Clostridium sp. | reverse complement strand
CTATTCCTAATTCTTTAGCAGCTAATGTTACTAAAGTATTTTTATATACTTTGTACTCAACTCCAGCTTCTCTTAAGTTCTTTCTTAATAAAGTATCTTCTTCAACTGTTAAACCTTGATACTTTGTAAGAACTACTGCTTGAGCCTTTTCTAATTTTTCTTTGATTTCAACAACTTTTTGTTCTTTTAGTTGTCTATTTTTATTCACTGCATCCACCTCCTCATAGTTCTAAACTATATAACATATAAAAAGACCTCCCCGTAAACTTACGAGAAGATCTATAATATCTCAATTATAAATACCTCGGTAGGAATTTTACGCTTAAGCACCTACTGTCTACGGAAAAACTATTCTTTTTCAAAACATTATATATGATACAACATAATATTCAAATAGTCAATACTAATCTAAAACTTTTGTTGGATTAATTTTTGCTCCAGGTCCCATTGTGCTAGAAACTGATACTGATTTTACATATTGTCCCTTAGCAGCAGCTGGTTTAGCCTTAATCAAAGCTTCCATTAATGCAGTAAAGTTTTCTTTTAATTTTTCTGTTCCAAAAGACTTCTTCCCTATTGGACAGTGAACTATAGCAGTTTTATCAACTCTATATTCAACTTTACCAGCTTTAATTTCTTGAATAGCTTTTGCTACATCAAATGTTACTGTTCCTGATTTAGGGTTTGGCATTAATCCCTTAGGTCCTAAAACTCTACCAATTCTACCAACAACACCCATCATATCTGGAGTTGCAACCACTACATCATAGTCAAACCAATTTTCAGATTGAATTTTTTGAACTAATTCTTCTGCACCAACAAAATCTGCTCCTGCTGCTTTAGCTTCTTCAGCCTTTGCACCTTTTGCAAACACAAGAACTTTTACAGTTTTACCTGTTCCATTAGGTAAAACAACAGCTCCTCTAACTTGTTGGTCTGCATGTCTTGGATCAACGCCAAGTCTCACATGTAGTTCAATAGTTTCATCAAAATTAGCCTTTGCAGTCTTTAAAACAAGATCTAATGCTTCATTAGAACCATATAATGCACTTTTATCTATAAGCTTTGCACTTTCAATGTATTTTTTTCCCATAATTTGCCTCCTCTGTGGTAATAACGGTTTTTACCTCCCACTCAATTTTAAGAATTACTCTTCAATAGTTACGCCCATACTTCTTGCTGTTCCAGCAATCATTCTCATAGCTGATTCAACATTAGCAGCATTTAAATCTGGCATCTTTGTTTCTGCGATCTTCTTAAGTTGATCCTTTGTTAACTTACCAACTTTAGTTTTATTTGGAACTCCTGATCCACTTTCTAATCCTAATTCTTTCTTAATTAGAACTGCAGCTGGAGGTGTTTTTAGTATAAAACTAAACGATCTGTCTTGGTAAACTGTGATAACTACTGGTATTATTAATCCAGCCTGATTTGCTGTTTTAGCATTAAACTCCTTACAGAATCCCATTATATTTACCCCATGTTGACCTAAAGCTGGACCAACTGGTGGAGCCGGTGTTGCCTTACCTGCTTGAAGTTGAAGTTTTATCATTCCAGTTACTTTCTTAGCCATTTTATTATTCCTCCTATTACTGTGGTATAGCGAACTTTTCGTTCTCCCACTTTATTAAATTAGTCTTATTGAACTAATTTTTCTACTTGATTAAAATCTAATTCAGCCAAAGTTTCTCTACCAAACATTTCTACTAAGGCTTTTAATTTGTGTTTTTCTAAAATTATCTCTTGTATAGTTGCAATTGATTCTTTTAGTGGCCCTGAGATAATTCTTATAGTTTCCCCTACTTCTAAATCAATATCAACAGTAGTCTCTAAAACTCCCATTGAGTATATTTCTTCATCTGATAAAGGAACTGGTTTAGATCCTGGACCTACAAAGCCTGTTACACCTCTTGTATTTCTAACAACATACCAAGCTTCATCACCCATTATCATTTTAATAAGCACGTATCCAGGAAATTTCTTTTTTAATGAGACTTTTCTTTTACCATCTTTTTCCTCAACCACTTCTTCCATTGGAACTTGAACATCATGAATAAGTGATTCAAGATTTCTATTTTCAATTGCTTTTTCTAGATTTGCTTTTACTTTATTTTCATATCCAGAATATGTATGTACAACATACCATCTTGCTCTTTCACTCATATCACTATAGGCAATTAACTATATATTGCCTAACCTCCTTTTATTTTAATTTTAAAATCATTGTAAAGAGGTGATTGAAAACAGCATCTAATCCACCTACTAATAATACATATATTATAGTAAATACCAAAACAGCAACTAATGCTTTTTGAGTCTCATTTTTTGTAGGCCAAGTTATTATCTTAACTTCTGCCTTAACATCTTTAAAGAAGTCTATTAAGCCTCTCTTTTTTACAGCCTTACTGGCTTTCGCATTATTTTTTTCTGACATACTATCACATCCTTAAAGTTTTAATTGAATATGTCACAAATAAATTGGCTAACTATTTTGTTTCTCTATGAAGAGTGTGTTTCTTGCAGAACTTACAATATTTTCTCATTTCTAATCTATCTGGATCATTCTTTTTATTTTTCATTGAATCGTAGTTTCTTTGTTTACACTCTGTGCATGCTAAAGTTATTTTTGTTCTCATGACCGCACCTCCAGTTTTATATATTCATATAATAAACAAGAAATTAAATATCTTGCCTTTGTCTTGTCTTTTAATGTCACTTATATAAAATATCATATAAGACTTATATTGTCAATGACCTTTAAATAGGACTAAGTATTACACTTAGTCCTATTATTTTAAATTTAAAACATAAGTTT
>CAZPRO010000282.1:0-2820 GCA_964588775.1 uncultured Clostridium sp. | reverse complement strand
CTGCATATATTCCTTCTTTTTCTTTTGCAGTTCTCTTTCTATAGTTATCATATTCAGCCCTAAGTCTTAATAATGTATCCTTAGTACTGTTTAATTCTTCTTTTAACTTTTCATTTTCTTCTTTTAATTTTTTTGTTAATTCTAATTCATTAGAAGCTTCTTCATTATTTTCTGCATTTGCTTCCTCTGGATTTTCATTTGCTGTATTTTCTTCATTTTTTACTTCTTCTAAAACTTCTTCCTTATTGTCTAAGTTTTTATTATCTTCCATTATCTGCACTGCACCTCACTTATATTAATTAAGTTTATTTATGATTATTCAATATATTATTAAGTTCTTTTACAACTTCAGTCATAATTGCTATTACTTTAGAATAATCAATCCTTCTTGGTCCTATGAGACCTATTTTTCCAATGGGCCTGTCATTGAAGGAGTATTCTGCTGAAATTATACTGCATTCTTTTGCTTCAGGCCTATAATTTTCTTCCCCAATACTTATAGTTATATCCTCTTTAGGATTTAACAAACCAATGGCTTCACTTTTATCATTTAACAAAGACAGCATTTCCTTTGCTTTGTCAATGTCATGATATTCCTGATAATTGAAAATATTTGTTGCACCATTCATAAACACTTCACTATTATCAGAATCATGTAATGTTTCATAAAGACTTGGAAGAATGGCATTAAATATTTCTTCATATTCAACAAGATCTTTCTTTAAATTGTTTATTACTTCTAAATTAATTTCAGCAATAGATAAATTAACAAGCCTTTTATTTAAAACAGCATTGATTTTTTTTAAAGTTTCTTCTCTAGGCATTTTTTGAACTTTTATAACATGATTCTTTATAAGCCCTGTATCAGTTAAAAATATGGTTACAATACTATTCTCATCTACTTTTATAAGCTGTATTGATTTTATAAAGCTTTTTTTTACTGATGGAGCCTCCACAATACATGTTAAATTAGTAAGTTCAGATAGTAATGCACTTGTCTGTTTTACTATTTTATCAACTTCAAGCATGGCAGAATCAACTATATACTGCTTAATTTTCATTCTTTCATCTGGTGTTAAATCTTGATCTCCCATAAGATGATCTACATATAGTCTGTATCCTTTGCTTGAAGGTACCCTTCCTGCTGAAGCATGAGGCTGCTCTAAGTATCCCATAGCTTCTAAATCTGACATCTCATTCCTTATTGTTGCAGAACCTATGCCTAAATCATAATTTTTTGCTATAGTTCTTGATCCCACAGGATCCCCAGTACGAATATAATCATTGATAATAGCTTGAAGTATCTTTATTTTTCTATCATCAATCCTCATAATCTCACCTCTTTTGTTAGCACTCATTAACCTCGAGTGCTAATGACTATGGTTTTAATATATTCTTTCTAGGCTTTTTTGTCAATCTGTCATTGTTTAATTATTATGACTATATGGCTATTTTCAAGATAATACACAGCTTTTTCTTTAAATTGCTAAGTTTTTCTTTATTTTTCTATATATTTTGTTTTTATGATTAGTAATTTGTTAATATAAAATCACTCATTACATAATTACTTAGCTCTATTCCTTTTGGTGTCAAATATAGCTTTCCCTGTGAAGATACTAACAATTCATTATTAATATGTTTTTTTATTTCCTTTCCATACACATCATAGATATTTTTTTTAAATTTCTCATTAAACCTATTTATATCTACTCCTTCTATCATTCTTAATCCCATAAACATAAATTCTTCCATACTATCTTCAGGAGAATTTTCATAAATTTCTTTTGACACTGATTCATGGTTTTTTATTCTATTTATATAAAAACTTATGTCATCTATATTAGTTATTCTCTTGTTATTAACAAAGGAACTTGCACTTACTCCAGTTCCAATATATTCTTCACATTTCCAATAAACTATATTATGACTGCATTGCCTTGATTTTTTTGCATAATTGGATATTTCATATTGATTATAGCCATATTCTTTTAAAACATCTTTTGTTATATGATACATTTCTCTTTCTTCTTCTTCCTTTGGAATGGTAAGCTTATTGTCATTATATAATTTATAAAAACATGTATTCTCCTCTATAATAAGACTATAAGCTGAAATATGCTCCGGATTTAATTTCACCATTTCAAGAAGAGTTTCTCTCCACATAGGCACTGTCATATTAGGCAGTCCAAACATAATATCTATATTTATATTTTCAAATCCAATTTCCTTTGCCATATAATAGTTTTCTTTAAACTGCTCATAAGTATGTATTCTCCCAATTTTTTTTAGCAAATTATTGTGAATTGACTGAAGCCCTATGCTCAATCTATTAACATTATTGTCTTTCATTATTTTCAGTTTTTCTTTGTTTAAGGTTCCCGGATTGCATTCCATTGTAAATTCACAATCCTTTGCTATATTCAAATTATTTTTTATATTAATTAATAATCTTTTTAATAACTCTTCATTTAAGTATGAAGGTGTTCCTCCACCAATAAATATAGTTTTTATTTTGTATCCCATGGATTTTTCTCTTATTTCCTCATTTAAAGCATCAATATATGATTCCATGTACTTTTCCTTTCCACTATAGGATTTAAAATCACAATAGAAACATTTCTGCTTACAAAAAGGAATATGTATATACAATGATATTTCTTTCATAATATAAAACCACCCATTCTAAATTATCAGTTAAAAATTCATATTAAGTTAAGCCGGACATTTCTTTCGAAAAGTCCGGCTTAACTTAATATGAATTAAACTTAATCTACTTTTAATATAGACATAAAGGCTTCCTGAGGAACTTCAACAGAACCT
>CAZPRO010000281.1:0-2842 GCA_964588775.1 uncultured Clostridium sp. | reverse complement strand
CTTTACCAGATGATGGTGGTACATCTCTACCATCCATAAATGCATGAACATATACGTTTTGAACTCCTGCTTTTTTAGCAAATTGTAAAAGACCTTTTAAATGATCTATATGAGAGTGAACTCCACCATTTGATAATAATCCTAATAAATGAAGTGCTCCATCAGTTTTCTTTGCATTTTCCATAGCAGCTATTAATGCTTCATTTTCAAAGAAATCACCATCATCAATTGCTTTAGTAATTCTTGTTAATTCTTGATATACGATTCTTCCTGCACCAATATTTGTATGACCTACTTCAGAATTACCCATTTGTCCATCAGGAAGTCCAACAAACATTCCACTTGCTTGTAATTGTGAATGAGGATATTTTGCAACTAATTTATCAAAATTAGGTTTCTTAGCTAAACTTACAGCATTTCCTTCTGATTCTGGTGCTAAACCAAAACCATCTAATATCATTAACATAACTGGTTTTTTTGACATTTTCCTATCCCTCCAACTTTTATCTTATAATAATACATCTATAATATATTATCTTGCATTTTCTGTACTTTAACCATTTAATTATATTATTTTTTTATATTTATTGCAACTTATTCTCTATTGCCTTTTATATACATTTATTAAAATTTTATTGCTAACTGATGAAAATGTAAAATTAAACACTGCAATTTCTTTAGTGCTTTTAAAAAACACTGAATTCTGTATTAAATTAACATGATACAGAATCCAGTGTTTATATTTAAAAATTTCTATTAATAATTAACTATTGCAGAAAAATCATCAGCTTTTAAACTAGCTCCACCAACTAAAGCACCATCTATATCAGACATAGCCATTTGATCTTTAATTGTATTTGGCTTAACAGATCCACCATATTGAATTCTTACCTTATCAGCAACTTCTTTTCCATACATTCCTTCTACAACTTTTCTTATAGCAGAAATAGTTTCATTTGCTTGTTCCTTTGTAGCAGTTTTACCAGTTCCTATAGCCCAGATTGGTTCATAAGCTATAACAACTTTTTCTGCCTGTTCCTTTGTTAATCCAGCCATATCAACCTTGATTTGACAAGCTATGAAATCATCTGTAACTCCAGCTTCTCTTTGTTCTAAAGTTTCACCACAGCAAAGAATAGGAATTAAGTTATGTTCAAAAGCCTTTTTAACTTTTTTATTTAAAGCTTCATCAGTTTCATTGAAGTATTCCCTTCTTTCACTATGTCCTAATATAACATAGTCAACTCCCATTTTTTCAAGCATAGCTGGAGCAACTTCTCCTGTGAAAGCTCCACTTTCTTCAAAATGCATATTTTGAGCAGCAACTTTTATGTTTGAACCTGCAACAGCTTTTAATACAGCATCTAAACAAACAAATGTTGGTGCAACTACTACATCACATTTAGCGTCTTTAACTAATGGTTTTAATTCTTCTATTAATTCTACTGCTTCTTCAACAGTATTATTCATTTTCCAGTTTCCAGCGATTATTGCTTTTCTCATTATTTTCACCTCATAATTTATTTGATAATAATTAAATTAAAAGTCTTTTTAACAGCATAAACTTAAGGAAATTGATCAGGTTTCCTTAAGTTTATTAATATTTTTATACAATATGTTAATGTAAATTTTATTAAATTTGTGTGCGCTCAAATTTTTAAAATTTATTATTTATCATTTAATGCAGCTATACCAGGTAATACTTTACCTTCTAAGAATTCAAGAGAAGCTCCACCACCAGTTGAGATGTGAGTCATCTTATCTCCAAATCCTAAAATATTAACAGCAGCAGCAGAATCTCCACCACCAATTATAGTTGTTGCATCAGCTTCAGCCATAGCATTAGCTACTGCAATTGTACCTTTGTTGAAGTTTTCAAATTCAAATACTCCCATAGGTCCATTCCAGATAACAGTCTTAGCATCTTTAATAGCATCAGCATATAAAGCTTCAGTCTTAGGTCCAATGTCTAATCCCATGTTTCCAGCAGGAATATTTTGATCTTCAGTAACTGTAGCAGCTACATCCTTAAATTCAGCAGCTACTCTGTGGTCTACTGGTAATAAGAATTTAACTCCTTTTTCTTCTGCCTTAGCAACCATTTCTTTAGCATAATCAAGTCTGTCTTCTTCAACTAATGAAGTTCCTATTTCATATCCTTGAGCTTTTAAGAATGTGTAAGCCATACCACCACCGATTATGATAGTGTTAACTTTATCTAATAAGTTATTTATTACAGCAATCTTATCAGAAACTTTAGCTCCACCTAAAATAGCCACAAAAGGTCTAACCGGATTTTCAACAGCTTCACCTAAAAATTTTAATTCTTTTTGTATTAAATAACCACATGCAGCTGTATCAATGTAATCAGTAACACCAACAGTTGAACAGTGAGCTCTATGAGCAGTACCAAAAGCATCGTTAACAAATACTTCAGCAAGGGAAGCTAATTCTTTAGAGAATTCTTCACCATTCTTAGTTTCTTCTTTTCTGTATCTAGTATTTTGAAGTAATACAACATCACCATCATTCATTTTAGCTACAGCAGCTTTAGCATTTTCACCAACAACATTGTCATCAGCAGCAAATACTACTTCTTTACCAAGCATTTCACCTAATCTCTTAGCAACTGGTGCTAAAGATAATTCTGGCTTTGGTTCTCCCTTTGGTTTACCCATATGTGAACAAAGTATAACTTTTCCACCTTTTTCAACTAAATATTTAATAGTTGGAAGAGCTCCATTTAATCTATTTTCATCAGTTATAACTCCATCTTTTAAAGGAACATTAAAATCACATCTAACTAATACTTTTTTACCTTGTACATCGATATCTTCGATTG
>CAZPRO010000280.1:0-2855 GCA_964588775.1 uncultured Clostridium sp. | reverse complement strand
TAGCACCGAAAGTTATGTAATTCAAGTATTAAATTAAAAAGATAAGGAAAAATAAAATGAATAATAAATAACTAAGAGGTGGTAATATGATAAATGTCAGGACAGATTTGGCAGTTGAGGCCAGGGAAATATGTAGCAAAAATAGAAATTTATCCGGAGAAATTAAAGGGATTCATGCTTATGAAGAAGAAAAAGATGGAATAAAAGTAACAACAGTAAAAGTTCTTAATGAAGAAGGAGAAAGAAATATAGGTAAACCTGTTGGAAACTACATTACTATAGATATTCCTGATTTTACAGTTTATGATAGCAACACAATGGCCAGAGTATCACAAGAAGTATATGAACAATTAAAAAATATGGTTAACATTGAATGCAGTAAAAATATATTAATTGTAGGACTTGGAAACTGGCATGTTACTCCTGATGCATTAGGACCTAAAGTTGCAGATAAAATAATGGTTACAAGACATTTAAAAACTGTTATGCCAGAAGTTATGAATAAGGATATAAGGCCAGTATCATCAGTTGCACCTGGAGTTTTAGGACTTACAGGAATAGAAACAGTGGAAATAATTAAGGGTATTGTTGAAAGAAGCAGACCTGATTTAATAATATGTATAGATGCATTGGCAGCAAGGCGTATTGAGAGAGTTAACAAAACAATACAGATAGGAGATAGCGGAATATGTCCAGGTGCTGGTGTGGGAAATAACAGAAAGGCAATCAATGAAGAGACTTTAGGCGTAAAGGTAATAGCCATAGGAGTTCCAACTGTAGTTGATGCAGTAACAATTGCCAATGACACCATAGATTTAAGTATAGACCATCTCATAAATAATGTGGATAAAGGCAGTGCCTTCTACAAAATCATAAAGGATTTAGACAATGATGAAAAGGCAGGGCTTATAAGAGAAATTTTAAATAAACATTCTTTAGGAGATATGATTGTGACTCCAAAAGATATAGACATGGTTATAGAATCATTATCAAAGGTAATAAGTGATGGCATAAATATGGCAGTACAGCCTAACATGAATATGGAGGAAATCAATAATTTTATGTTTTAATTATATAGAAGTATTTTAGAATAATTATGTAAAATATTTAATATACATATAAAAGGTTAACAAAGTTTAGAAAACTGAGGTGTTTTATATGTATCAGTATGGAAAAAAAAATATTAAACATAAGAATATAACAAAACAGGAAAAGGATATCTATGGTTCTTTTCTTGTTTTACTCTTTGGGATAATATTACTGCTTTTTTTCAGGGTATGCAGTATTTTGAGAAATAATACGGAGAGAGGAGCTTTGGCTTACATTGAACTGCTTAATTTTGGCATGCCTGTTATAGAAAATGTGGAGTATGATGAAGGAAGCTATGTTGAAAATGCAGTGTCTATGAAATATGTTTTACAGGAAGCCTTAGGGTTAAGCAAAATAAATAGCATAAATATAATAAGAAATGAACTGAGCATATTTTCCTTACTGGATTCTGAACATTTAGATAATAGCACAAACAGAAATCAGAGTATTTATGAATCCTTCGTAATAGATGAAAAGAGCATATCAAAAGTTGATTTGAATAATTCTAAAGTTGCCACACAGATATATAATCCATCCATAAAGAAAGAAATAGATAAGTCAAAACCAGAAGTTCTTATTTACCATACCCATACTCATGAAAATTATGATTTAAATATTACAGACAGCACAAATGAAGAAACTAATGTGGTGGGGGTAGGAAATGTACTTGCTCAAGAACTGGAAGAACGATACGGTATTTCTGTAATACATGATAAGACTGACCACTGCATTTCATATAATGATAGTTATACCAGAGCAGGAGAAACTGTAGATAAATATATTAATAAATATGGTGATTTTAAGTTAATAATAGATCTTCATAGGGACTCAGTTCAAAATAAAGATGTAACTACCACTGTAATATGCGGGGAAAGTTCTGCAAGAATAGTATTTGTAAATGCGGAAAACAGTGATAAGTATGCAGAAAATAAGGAAATTACAGAAAAATTATTTAACAAAACATCAGAGTTATTTCCAACCCTTCCAAGGAAAATTGTAACATATACAAGAGGAAAAAATGCATTTAACCAAAGCAAAAGTGGAAACAGTACCTTATTTGAAATTGGATCAAATAGTAATACTCCTGAAGAATCTAAAGTGTGTGCACAATGTATGGCAAGGGTGATTGCTGAAGTTTTAGCTGAGAAATAGATGAATATTAATTGATATAACTGTAAATAATATAAATAAATGAGAAAATAAAGGCGGGAATTTTGTGAAAGAAAAAACTAGAAATATGCTTAATTATTTATTTATATTTTTAATATTTGTCATTATGTCAGGTGGAATAATAATAGTAAATATCATAAATACAAAAGCTTTGTCACCCCTAGGGAATACCAAGGAAAATTATAAGATGGTAAGTAAAGAATTTGGAGAGGATTTTTCTAAGTTTATTAAGGATAATTCTGTTCTAAAAATTTATAAAGAAAAAGATGATATTTTAATAAAAATTGGTGAAAATAACTTCATAATAAACAATAAATTAAACACCATTATTAATAAATATTACAGAGAAAATAATAATGATTTAGAGGATTCTCATTAGATAAAACAAACATAAACTAGAAAGTCCTAGCCATTATTAATATATCTATGTTATAATTTAGCTGATTTAATTAAAATGGGGGTGAAGAACCAAAGCAGTCAGCTGTATTACAACTTATATTTATAAGTTGTAACAATATAGTAAATTGTGTAAGGTTATTTATATATGAATAGTGAAAGACAAAAATACATTCGTAATTTTTCAATAGTAGCTCATA
>CAZPRO010000279.1:0-2864 GCA_964588775.1 uncultured Clostridium sp. | reverse complement strand
CTATAATTATATATTACAGTATGACCTAAGGGCATATGCAATACTGATTATAAAGTTTATTACTACAGCTTTATTAAAATTGTCAAAAAATCAGAATAAATTAAAATATACATTAGGTTTTTTTATGGTTTATCATTGATTTTTCTCTACTTTTAGGAACAAAAGATGCTTTAGTTACTTATGTATCATGTATAATAGTTTTAATAGCATCAATTGTTTATTTTGATATAAAATTCACATGTTTTATTAACATTGGTTCAATTTTAATTGACTTTTCTCAGTTCATTTTTTTCTTAGTAAAAAAAATACCTATTGATGCTACACATTGTATACTTTTTTTAATGTCTGCTTGTGGAGTAATATGTGCTAATATATTTTTAACAAGATTATTGAACAGAACTGTTAAAGAACATTAAACTATAATTTCAGCTAATTCTCATAAACAAAAACAAATAGTTGATACAGTAACATCCACTGTTTCCATAACTGAAGATTTTGATGCTATTATAAAAAATTTGGATGACATTAATCCAAAAACTGAAACTAATAAATATTCATTAGAAAATGTTACTCAGCTTTCAAATACAGTTAAATAGATATATTTACTTACTAATGTTTTTGATACTATTGCTTTAAGTTTTAACTACAAAAAATAAGAGGTGTCTTTAAAATTACCTCTTATTTTTATGCATACTAATGGGACTGTGGCTTAAAGCTTAAGTCATGCCGTATATAGTATAAAACAACTTGTTTAACAGACTATATAGGAGTTGGATTTCTTAATGCAACAGCCCCAGCTTTTTCTTAAATAAATTCAATTTTCCAATTAAAGTAACCAGTCTGCTCATTTTTTTCATATCTGAAATATGCTGAAAAAGTATTTCCCTTTTTACTTTTTAAATTCCTAAAACCTACTTTACCATTTTTTAAGAGAAGTACAACCATTTCCTTTGATACTTTCTTACCAAATGACTGTATAAATTTATCATTCTTCCATATAGTAAATTTACATCCATTTTTCCAGTTGCTGCACCCAAATGCTCTTTCTTCTTCAATTACTGGATTTCCACATACAGGACACAACCCTAAAGTTTCCACATCTTTAGAAATGTTAACCTTAAAACGATTTAAGGCTTTATCATCCTTTTTTATTAACTCTACTGAATTAATAGTAAACTCCTTAATAAGCTTTAAAAAATCTGCTTTTAAAAACTTTCCTTTTTCAATATCTGAAAGTGTTTTTTCAAGCTTGCCTGTATATTCAAGGTCAAGAAGCTCTCTTACAGGAAATATTTCTACTATATTACATCCAAGCTCCGTTGCAATCAGACTTTTTCCTTTAGTTTTTAAATATCCTATATCTTTTAGTTTCTTTATTGTTTCTGCCCTTGTTGCAGGTGTTCCTATACTGTATCCACTTAAAATTGCCTGCATCATTTCATCTGAGTCTTCTTTTCCTTCAACTCCTTTTCCACAGGTTTCCATAACTCTTAAAAGTGTTTTTTCTGTATGGTGCTTAGGGGGTTTTTTAGTAACTGAACTTACCTTTGACTTTGTTATACCTACTTCTTCATTTACTTCAATTTTAGGAAGAATTACATCCTTTGATTCTATCTTTTCAACAATTTTCCAGCCTTCAACTAGTTTTATTTTTCCTTTTGAAATGAATATGCCTTTTATATTTGGATTTTTTACTTTCAGAGATGCTTTTGTTTCTTCATATTCTGCAACAGGCATAAACTGCATTATGAATCTGTTTTTTATTGCATCGTAAACTATCTGTTCATCCTTTGAAAGACCCATAGGTTTTATATAAGTTGGTATTATTGCACTATGGCTTTCCACCTTTGAACTATCAAAAACTCTCTTTGAAGTATGAAATTTAATCATATTTTCATAAGGAAGTCCTTGTTTTAAATTTTCCAACACCTTTTTAGCTCTCTCTTTTAAACTTTCTTCTAATACAGAGCTTGCTGTTCTTGGATATGTTGTAAATTTCTTTTCATATAATGACTGTGCAACCTTTAACACTTTATCTGAGGTCCACCCCTTATATTTACTTGTAATATACCCTTGCAAATTTGATAAATTAAATAAATAAGGAGCATATTCTTTTTTTAGTTCAGTTACTTTATCTACTATTACTGCATGTTCACCTTCTAAAGCTGGAATAAGTTTATCCAACTTTTCCTTATTTTCAAACTTTTCTGATTCATTTTCATAATATAAGCCTTCAAATTCTTCACTATTTGCAGTTTTAAAATTAGAAATAAGCTTATAATATGTAGTTGCCTTGAAATTTTCAATTTCCTTGTCTCGGTCATATATGATTTTTAATGTAGGGAGAAGAACTCTTCCAATATTAATAGTTTTATTTTCTTCAAATTTATATTTTAAGGTACTTACTGATGTTAAATTAATTCCGATTATCCAGTCACTCCATTGACGTCCAATTCCTGCATCCTGAAGCGACTGCATTTCCTTATTATCTTTAAGGTTTCTCATGCCTTTTTTTACTTCATCTGGAGTCCATTCATTTAAAAGAAGTCTATAAATAGGCTTCTTAACATGAAAATAATTAAATATTTCATCAGCAATTACCTGACCTTCCCTATCAAAATCTGTGGCAGACACAACACATTCAACATCTTCTTTATCTATTAAGGCTTTTATAATTCCAAGCTGCTTTTTTGCCCCTGCATCTTCTTTGGTTCTGTCAACATTATCACACTTAACTTTATATTTAAAATCATCAGGAATAAATGGAAACTTTTCAAACTTCCATCCTTTCATATTCTCATCATAATCCTTTGCATCATAAAGCTGCAGAAGATGACCAAAAGCCCAAGTTATATAATAGCCAT
>CAZPRO010000278.1:0-2883 GCA_964588775.1 uncultured Clostridium sp. | reverse complement strand
TCTCTCAACAACATCAAGTTCAACATCTGAACTGCTTCTGTCTCTTTCTGTACTAGGAGATAAGAATAGAATAATGAAACCTGACCCCTTATCAACTTCTGTCATCATTTCTTCCATTTCTGGTATATCCATGATTCTTTCTTCTACCATTTTTATATAATGCTCTGTTGGTTCTAAATCTAGTCCTTCTTCTGTTTCTATATTTATTTGAACAATTCCCTGATCTCCCATACTCATAAAGTCCATACCTATAAGGCCCGAAAAACCTAATGCAATAGATCCAATAAACATACCAACACTTATAAGAACAACTATTATTTTATGCTTTAATGCAAGGGTTAATAATTTTTGATAACCATAACTTATCTTATCAAAAATAGGTGTTTCTTTTTCCTTCATTTTTGCTGCATTTTTTCCACCACTTAATTTAACAAATATACTTGGTACAAGGGTTAATGCAACTATTAAGGATAAAGTCAATGCATATATTAATGTTTTTGCAAGTGCACCAAACATTATTTTTGTAAATCCTTCTGTAAATAATATTGGAAGGAATATAGCAACTGTTGTAAGTGTTGATGCAAGTATGGCATTTGCCACTGTCTGAGTTCCTGTTATTGCTGCTTCATCCAGATCCAAATTTGGATTTCGTCTATACTTAAATATATTTTCAATAACAACTATTGCATTATCAACAACCATACCAACGGCAATAACCAATGAACTTAATGTAACCATGTTAAGAGTTTCACCAGTGAAATAAAGAAGTGCTATTGAACCAATTATTGATGTAGGAATAGCTATTGCTACAACAAAGGAAGCTCTTCCACTCTTTAAGAATGCTAATATTACAGCAAAGGCAATTATTGCACTAAGGAAAATATTCTTAATTACATCTCTTATTGAATTGTTAATATAATCTGCATCACTATATGCTATATGCACATTATATGCCTCATTTTCCCTATTTAATTCATTAACAGCTGCTTCAACCTTTCTCATTATCTGAACACTATTTGCATCCTGCTGTTTCATTATATCTATTCTTAATGCTGGTTTTCCATTATATCTTTGGAAAGAAGTTTTTTCTACTTTACCATAATCAACATCACATATAGAATCAAGACTTACAGTTTCACCAGCTCCAGTAGGTATCTGAATAGATCTAATATCTTCTAAAGACTTTATTTTATCTACGCCTCTTATTACAATGGAATCTTCACCCTGAGTAATTGAACCATAAGGTGTACTTTTATTTGCTCCTGATAATATTCCATTTATTGTATCAAGAGATACTCCATAGTTATTTAAAACTGCTGGGTCAGCAACTATATTTATCTGTGTTTTGTCTCCACCTTGAATATCTGCTGAGTTAACACCGTCTACTGATTCCAATTTACTTTGAACTGTATCCTCTGCATATTTCATTATATCATCATCACTGGCACTACCATTACTTTGAACAACAATATATGAAATAGCCTGTGCATTAATATCAATCTTTTGAATACTAGGTTTTTCAACATCATCTGGAAGGGAACCTGTTATACCATCAACCTTTGATCTTATATCATTTAATAATTCATCAACATCAGTTCCATACTCAAATTGTGCAACAACAAAGGACATTCCCTCTGCTGATTGTGCCATAGTTGTTTTTACATTGGCAACAGATGATAATGTTTTTTCTATTTCTTTAGATATTTCTTCATCTATATCTTCAGGTCCTGCACCAGGCCATGTTGTTTGTACCATTACTACTGGTATATCAATATCTGGCATTATATTAGCCGGCATCTTTGAATAGCCAATTCCACCAAACATAAGTACAATAACAAATATCATAATTATGGTTAATGGACGTTTTACGGAGGTTCTTGTTATGCTCATATTATTAGTCCTCCTTCTTTTCTACTGGGAATAATTTAGTACCATCACCTATAAGTGATATTCCTCCAACAACAACTGTGTCTTTTTCAGTAACTCCACTCTTAATTTCAATATTATCAGTTGTTTCTATTCCTGTTGTTACTTCTACCTTTTTAGCTTTCTTATCCTTACCTACAACATATACATATTTTTTATTTCCATCTTCAACTACTGCCTTACTAGGTATGTTTATTGCATTTCCACTTTTAGCTATACTTACTTCAACTTCTGCTGCCATTCCTGACTTAAACTTCTGACCATCATTATTGAAGATAACTTCTACTGTATATAAAGAATTTGTACTGCTTGTAGCTATTGGAACTGTTTCAATTGTTCCTGTAGTTTTTTCACCATTTATTGTTATATCAACTGTTTCTCCAACTTTAAACTTTTCTATATCAGTTCCTGTTACATATAAATCAATCTGCATTATATTAGGATTTGAAATTACAAAGGCTGGTGTTCCCTGCTGAATCATTTCATTTTCATTACAATTCTTTGCAGTAACAATTCCATCAACGGGACTTGTTAATGTAAGCTTTTCTAAATTTCTTGCTGTTGAATCATAGCTTGCCTGTGCCTGTGCAACACTGGCATTTCCACTTTTTTCAACCTTAGGTAATAAATCATTATAACTTTTAACTGCTGAATCAAGACCTTCTTTTGCTGAATTATATGCATTTTCAACCTTCTTGTATGTGTCTTCGCTTATGGCATCAGCATTATAAAGTTCAGTTTGAATTTCAAAATTTCTTTTAGCTTCATCATATGCAAGCTGAGCATTATTTAATGCTGTCTCAAGCTGTATTCTTGTCTGCTCAACGCTACTATCACTGGCTGCCTGTGCAGATTCTAATGCAGCTTTTGCTGTATTTACACCGTCTTGTACATCATCTCCCTTTATTTTTAATAATACATCTCCTCTGTGAACCTGCTGACCAACTTGTACATTTA
>CAZPRO010000277.1:0-2902 GCA_964588775.1 uncultured Clostridium sp. | reverse complement strand
AATTTTCTTTTATTATTTAGTATTTATGATTTTTTTTTAACTTTATTCATTTTTTCAAATCCAGAATTATTTCTTAACATACCTTTTCTTTCCTATATATAATAGTATTATACCTGCTAATAAGTACAGTATACAACTAATCTTATTATCTTGTATACTATCAAAACAGCCTGCATATCCTGCAACAACAAAATTTGTAAAAACTGCTCCTGCTGATGAACATATAAGCATTGTTCCTAAACTAAAAAATACATTTTTATTAAATTTAATATATACAAAAAAACTTATCCACAATATTATTAACCATATAATGGTTATTGGTAATGCCAGATTCTTAAACCAATATATTTTTTCAACTAAAAAGTATTTGTTGCATACTATTTGTATAATATATAAATAAGGAAGAATTTCCATAGACACAGCTAATAAAACATTGAATATTTTATTACTATTATTAAATATTAATATTCCTAAAACTGAATAAGCTAATATGCATCCTCCAAAAACTATATAAAACCATGTTAAGCAAGAATTAACACATAAATCAACAATAAATGGAATTACTACAGATAATATACCTGCTGCTATAAATATTCCCTTTAAAATATATATTTTTTTAGCCTTTTTAAAGATATGCTTTACTTCATGTTCTTCCCTTATATCTTCAAAATTTTCTACATTAATATATCTACTCATATTTTTATAATATTCATTACATTCATTACATTCATTTAAATGTTTCTCCACAGCATCATTTGTTACTTTACTTGTTACTTTTTCTATATAGCCTGGTAATAAATCTCTTATTATTTCACAGTCAATTTTTTCATTCATTTTTTTCAGCTCCTTTTACTATCTTCTGCTTAGTTCTATAAAAATTAACTCTTGCCCACACTTCACTTTCTCCAAGAATATCTCCTATTTCCTTAAAACTGAGCATACCTGTAAGCCTTAAATACATTAATTCTTTAGTTTTACCTTCAAGATTATGAAGAAGTTTAAACAAATCAATTATTTCCATATGATTTATACAGTCTGTTTCAACATTTTCATTTGATTTCATTTCATTTTGGCATTCTTGGGCACATATATCAAATGATTTTTTATACTTCTTCATTTCTTTATACCACAGGTTTTTGCCTATCTGACAAAGCCAGCTGGAAATCTTACATTGTCCTTTAAAAGAATCAATATTTTTCAGAGCTAAATAAAAAGTTTCTTGAGTAAGTTCATCTGCAATATGAGCATCTCTGCACAAACAAAGTAAATAATTATGAACTATTTTTCCATATTTATCATATATATTGTCCATATTATTCTGTTGCATCTTTTACCTCCAACCTTTATCTTGTCCTATTATTAATGAATATTTACTGGAATATTATATTCACAATCAGTATGTAACTTTTTGTTTGCAAACTCCTTTGCAAAGCCCAAACCCTCATCACTATTAGTAAGAATTATAACTGCACTTTCTTTTTCAAAATTTATGGCAATTAAACTATGCATTCCAAAATTAATGCCAGAATGCCAGACTATCTTTCCATTATTATTTTCATAAATTCCAGCTCCAAGCCCCCAGCTATTATTTACATTTATCTGTATTTGAGGTTCAACCATTTCACTTACTAATTTATTACAATTATTATACTCTTTAATAAGATTTACAACAAACTTTTCCATATCATTATGTGTTGATATTAATGAATATGCAACATTTGCATCTTTATTTATTATCATCTGACCAATAGGTACCTGAAATCTACAACTAAAGCTTATTAATAAAATAGTACTAATATATACGCCTTCCCAAATATAATTATATATTTTTTTCTTTACAGGAATATATATAATTACTATAAGCCCTAAATAAAATATTATTGCTGGCATTACCAAACGTTGAGCAATATTTAGTATAAAAATTACTGACACTATAATACTTAATAATAAGCTGATTTTAAATACTGTTTCAATTTTCAAAGTATGTTTTGTAAAAAATATAACAACTAAAATACAAAAAACTATTAAATAAAAGATTATAAATATTCCAATAATATAAATACATAATTTAAAACCATTCATATATGGAGTTATTGTTTCTGCTTTTTCAAATGTACTTTCTTTCATATTTAATGGATTAAACACATAATATTTTGCAGCTTCCTCAAAGCTCATTTTAGTCATATTTTCTATTACTTTTTGAAGATATATGTATCCTACTCCTGAATACGAAAAACGACTTCCCGGATTGTAATATATTTTTTTATCAATAATTATTTCATAATTAGGTGAAAAACCAGCACTATGACAAAGAATCTCTCTTACTGTTATTTCTTTAAATCTGGAATCATTTAAAATGTCTTTTTTATCTAAATAATTAATTATCTTTTCATCAAAATCAAGCTTTCCTTCTTCTTTTAATTTCATGCATATATATGCTGCAACCATTTTCCCATTTGAAGCCAGTTCATATTTTTCATTGTTTTTATACTGCTCATTATGAAGATGTTCTATATTCTCCTTATTTATACATGAAATTGAATATTGTTTTACATTATATTTTTCTTTTAATATAGAAATGTCTTTATTTTCATAACCATACACCTTAATATTCACAATCATACAAAATAGCATAATTCCCAAAAACACTTTATAAATAATGTTATTATTCATTAATTACCATCTCCTATATATTTTTCTATTCATATATAAGAGGCTCAAAATTTATTTTCGTTACAAATAAATTTAAATTTCTATAAAAAAATACTTTTCAGATAAATTTATCTCTCTATCTAAAAAGCATTTTTTATACATTATTTATGATTTATGTTATGATAATTCTCACATCTAATTATTCATTAAGCAAAGCTACTTTACCCCTTGCACCAGTTCTTACTTTAAT
>CAZPRO010000276.1:0-2903 GCA_964588775.1 uncultured Clostridium sp. | reverse complement strand
CTGAAGAAGTTGCAGCTGTAAAACAACAGTTATCTCAAGGATAATCATAATTTAACTACAGAAAATAAAATGAATGAAGACAACAAAGCGACATAAGAGATAAGTTATTCTTATGTCGCTTTGTTTTATAAATTATTAATAACTTCACCTAAAACTTTATTAATATCATCAATAATAACTAAATCAGCCTTATTATCACATTTCTTTAAGTTTAGCTAATGCTATATGATTAGCATTGGGTTTAGCTTCTGGATATCTCATAAACATAGTATGTGAAACCAACTGTTCAGGAGTAAAATTGGTTTTCAGCTTTTCATTCCCAGAGTTCCATAAGTCATTCGAACTTCTGAGATCTGGAATATTTGATTTTGTAGAGATACATATGTAAACTTAATTGTTATATTGTACACAATATGAAATTTTGTGATAAAATAGGAGAATAAGTAAGGAGGGGTATTATGCAACGATATGCAATTCTAATAAGTTGTGAAGAATATAAGAACTATAATAATATACGTTTTTGCCATTCTGATGCTATATTAATGGAGCAAACATTAGTTAATTATTGTGATTATGAAGAAAAAAATTTGATAAATATAATGTTATACCCTGATAGTGATGAGGATAGCCCTAAAAAGATATTGGAAAATATACAACAAGTTATAGATAAGTCTAATGAAGGTGACACAATATTATTTTATTTTGCAGGTCATGGACTATTAGATGGTGATGATGCATATTTGGTATTGTCTAATTCATGTAGTAGTAATATAAAGGATACAGCATTATCAATTAAAGAATTAAATCAAGTATTGAGTAAGAATAATAGAGCAAATTTTAGAATATTTGATGCATGTCATTCTGGAATTGATACAAGAGGTGTTGTAACTAATTCTTTTAATGATTTAGTTTCTGGAGAGGGATGGATAACATTAGCATCTTGTTCAGAAAAAGAAGAAAGTTATCCAGATCCTAAGTTGGAACAAGGTATATTTACATACTGCTTAACAGAGTCTATTAAGGAATTCAAAAAAGGAGATTTTGTTTTCGCAGAAGATTTAAAAGTAAAAATATGTGATAAGATGTTTGAATGGTGTATGGAAAATTATAAAACACAAACACCAACAATGAATGCATCAGTGTCAGGTAATATGTCAATTGCACAAATTACTAAAGATTATAGAGAAGATATTGAAGAAAATATAAAAATAAAAGAAATAGATTTAGGTAAGGGGGGAGAAGCTGTGGAAAATAAAGAAGTAGTTAATGTAAATGAGACCCAAGTAGTAGAGGTAACTTCAAATTGTTTATGGGAAAGTCCAGAAGGAATAAAGTTACCTAAAAGAGCAGATGTTAATACATTATTATCCTATAATGTTCAGTTGAAAAGTAATGAATTAAAACAAATTAATATGGCATATAACTCTGAAGCATATGAGATGTTAACATCATATATTTGGGATGTATCTATGAAATTACTTCAAAGCAAGATATTGGGGTTGGGTGTTGATTTTGTAGCAGATATGGTAGGAATAGATAGCCATGATTATATAAACAACTTACCACCATTTGAAACAATAAATTTAGCATTTGAACTAGGATTTATAAATAAGCTTGGAAAGGTAAGATTAAAAAATAATAATGAATTAATAAATGAATATTCTTTAAGAGAAACTGAAGAAGAAATGACAGAAGATCAAGCTAAAGAAATAATTAGAGTTTGTATTCAGTATGTTCTTGGACAGGATAATAGTAATATTAAACTGGAATACAATAATTTTAGAGATAACTTAAAACTAGAATTAATAGAGAAGAATCCTCAACAATTGGATATGATTCTAAATAGTCCATATTTTTATAAAAAGACAACAATTAGAACTTTAATTAATTTATTAAAAGAGACAGAAGGAGCAGAAAATTCAAATGTTGCAGCTAATATGATAACTATAATACCATATATTTGGGACACTATTCTTTCAGATGAACGTTATTTTATGGGTGTAAATTATGCTAAATATTGTAATGATAATAATGAAAAGTGCAAATCAGTATTAAGAAATGTATTAATGAAAGTACAAGGTTTTGATTATGTTCCAGAAAACTTAAAATCATTAACATTTATAGAATCTGCTAAAAGATTAATTAATGTCCATTTTGGAATAAATAATTTTTATAATGAACCAAAAGCAGTAAAAGATTTAAGTTCTTTAGGAACTATAATTCCGAAGCCTGCATTAGAAATAGTGGTAAATGCAGTTTTGCTTGTTAAACTTGGAAATGCATATGGCGTTTCGTGGGATGCTCAAGATTATGCGGATAATATTTTAGATAGTATACATTCAGAACAGTGGAAAGGTTATTTTACGCTACAATTTAAATCTGCAGAGGATGTTTTGTGGTCAATAAAATGTAAGGATCGTAGAATGGAAAGATGGTTTGATATTGTAGAAACATATAATTTGGACAATCTAGAAATAGCTGATCCACAAATAAATAAATTATTACAAAAGTCAAGAGAAAGAGATAGAGATGCAGTTTCATCTATAGCATATAAATTATATATGGAAATTAATTAATATTAAAGAAGTGGTAATTATTATTAATTATCACTTTTTATGGTGGTGTGCCTTGTGGCACACGTTTCTAATGGGCCAAAGTCCATAATCTGCCCTAGTAGTGGGAAGAATACAGCTAATACCAAGGGTGTTGTGGGTGACTGTGAATCTGAAGGAAGGTGGAGGCAAATCTCTGGTCTGACAAACAGAAATCACATCAGGCTATAGTTAAGGATAAGGTTGCCATACAAACTGAAGTCCAATAATTACTCGGAATATTATTACTGTCTTTTAAAATTTGGGTTAACTGTTCTATTTCATTACTCATAAAAATCATCTCCAAATTAT
>CAZPRO010000275.1:0-2908 GCA_964588775.1 uncultured Clostridium sp. | reverse complement strand
GGTGGAGGACTTATATTAGATAAGAAAATAATAAATGGTGCTCACAGTCAATGTGCAGAAATTTATAATATGATAATTAATGAAGATGAATATGTGCAGCCAGGTCTTAATAAAAGTTCTCTTGAAGGTCAGTGTAGTGGAGTGAATATTGCACGAATAGCATCAAAAGTAAAAAATAAGGATTTATCTACAAAAGAAGTTTTTGATTTGTATAATTCTGGAGACATTGAAATAAAGACAGTTATAGAAAAATGGGTAGATAATATTTCTATAGGGATAGCTGATATTATTGCAGTGGTAGATCCAGAAGTAATAGTTCTTGGAGGTGCTGTACCAATAAATAATAAATTTCTTTTACCTGCAATTTCAGATAAAGTAAAACAAAAGGTTGCTGATCCGGCAATGGTAGATATACGTCTTGCAGAATTGGGTGATGATGCAGGTCTTATAGGAGCAGCAATGCTTTAATTAAACTAATATATAAAGCTTAGGTACATTAAATAAAGATAGGAGAGATTAATATGAGCATAACTTACAAATTCCCTCAAAATTTCTGGTGGGGTGCAGCAACATCAGGTCCACAAAGTGAAGGTAGATTTAATAAAAAACATGCAAGTGTATTTGATTATTGGTATGATAAAGAACCACAAGCATTTTTTGATGGAGTAGGACCAAATACTGCATCTAACTTTTATAATAGTTATAAAGAAGATATAAAATTGATTAAGGAAATAGGATTAAATAGTTTAAGAACATCTATTCAGTGGACAAGACTTATTAAGGATTTTGAAACTGGAGAAGCTGATGAGGATGGTGTTAGATTTTATAATGCAGTAATAGATGAACTTATAGCAAATAATATAACACCAGTTATGAATCTGCATCATTTTGATTTGCCAGTTGAATTGTATGATAAATATGGTGGATGGGAATCAAAACATGTAGTTGATTTATTTGCTGTATTTGCAAAGAAGGCATTTGAATTGTTTGGAGACAGAGTAAAGTACTGGACTACTTTTAATGAACCAATGGTAGTTGTTGAAGGTGAGTACTTATATCAATTCCACTACCCTAATATAGTTGACGGAAAAAAAGCTATGCAGGTATTATATAATATAAATCTTGCGTCAGCAAAAGCTATACGTGAATTTAGAAAAGTAGATTGCTGCAAAGATGGGAAAATTGGTATAGTTGTTAATTTAACACCATCTTATCCAAGGTCTCAGGATGAAGCAGATGTTAAGGCAGCACAATTTGTTGAAGATTTTGCAAATAATTCATTTTTAGAACCAGCAATTAAGGGAACTTTTCCTGAAAATTTAGTTGATATATTAGAAAAAGATAATGTTATATGGGAAGCTTCTGATGAAGAAATGAAAATAATAAAAGACAACACAATTGATTTTCTTGGAGTAAACTATTATCAGCCAAGAAGAGCTAAAGCTAAAGAAGAACCTTTTGACGAATCTAAAGGATGGATGCCAGATAAATATTTTGATAATTACCAAATGCCTGGTGCAAGAATGAATCCATATAGAGGATGGGAAATATATCCTCAATGCATGTATGATATTGCTATAAACATAAGAGACAATTATGGAAACATTCCTTGGTATATTTCAGAAAATGGAATGGGAGTAGAAGGCGAAGAGAAATTTAAAAATGAAGAAGGAATAATTATAGATGATTATAGAATAGACTTCTATAAGGAACATTTACAGTATCTTCATAAGGGAATAGAAGAAGGATCTAATTGTTTTGGATTCCATGCGTGGACACCAATAGACTGCTGGTCATGGACTAATGCATATAAAAACAGATATGGATATATTTCAGTTGATTTAGCAACACAAATAAAAACTATTAAAAAATCTGGAAGATGGATTAAAGAAGTTGCAGATAATAATGGTTTTTAAATGATGAAAAGGAGACTTTTTTATAATATGTATTAAAAAGTCTCCTTTTTTAAAGGAGAAATATGAAAAAAGTAGAATAGTTTTATTGTAGTAAAATTAATAATGTGGGGTGTTAAGATGAAAAATTATATGGTATTTGATATTGGAGGAAGTTCAGTAAAATGGTCAGTTATGAATGATAATGCAGAATTTGTTGAAAATGGGAGTTTTAAGACTCAAAAAGATAAGGAATCTTTTTTTAATGAAATAATAGATGTGACAAATAAAATGAAAGAAAAACATGGTGTTCAGGGAGTGGCAATAAGCTCACCAGGAGCTGTTGATCCAGATACAAGTATAGTAGGAGGAATAAGTGCAATTCCATATATACATGGACCCAATTTTAGGGAAATAATAAAGAATGGTACTGGATTAAATAGTGAAATAGAAAATGATGCTAATTGTGCAGCATTAGGAGAATGCTGGGTTGGTTCAGGAAAGGATAATAAGGATTTAGCATTTGTTGTATGCGGTTCAGGAATTGGAGGGGCTATTGTAAAAGATAAAAAAGTTCACAGTGGAATTCATAAACATGGTGGAGAGTTTGGATATAATATTGTAGACCTTATATTTGAAAATGGTGAAGTAAAATGCAATACATGGAGTCAAAATGGTTCAACAATACATTTAGCAAATAAAGTTGCAGAAAGAAAAGGACTTGAAGTTGGAAGCTTAAATGGATTAGATGTTTTTAAGCTATGTGAAGAAAAAGATAAAATAGCTTTGGAAGAAGTAGATAAATATTATTATACAATGGCAATTGGAATATATAATATTCAGTATACTTTTGATCCTGAAGTAATAGTCCTTGGAGGAGCTATAAGTGACAGAGAGGACTATATTGAGCAAATTGACAGCAGATTAGAAGATTTAATGAAAAAAGGAATTCTTCAAGGAAAAGTAAAACCCTGCATTAAAAAGTGTCAGTATGGTAATGATGCAAATAAACTTGG
>CAZPRO010000274.1:0-2913 GCA_964588775.1 uncultured Clostridium sp. | reverse complement strand
CATGATATAATAAACCATATAAAAATAAAAGGATATATAGGTGGAACTAATGGGGATATTTGATATATTTAAGAAAATAGGAAAACGTAAAGAAGCAGAAACAGAAGTAAAAGAACAAGAGAAAACTATAAATAAATGTGATAAAGAAGAATTGAAAGAAAGATCAATTGTTAAAAAAGAATTGGACAAGAAAGCTGAATATAAAGAAAATGAATTATTAGAGGAAATACCATCATTTAATGATCTTTTTAAATGGTGCAGAGAAGAGTCTTCAGAAAAGGAAGTTTATGATGTAAGAAATATATTTGGACATGAAAGCTTTCAAAAGTTATATAAATATAATCAAGAGAAGCCTGAAAATGATGCAAAGACAGCTAGAATTCTAGAAACCATGCTTAATGAAATGGATATTATGAAAGCATGTGCAGTGGCTAATTACTGCGGAGTTCTTCTTGAGAAAAGCAGGATTTTTGATATAGGATTTGGACTTGTAGATTTATTTGATAAAGTAGTAAGCATTGCTTATGATTTCATAAATAATGAGTCTAAGGATGGATATTTTAATCAAATAGATTTAAGGATTGAAGATTTACAGAATGGGGAACTTGAACATGAAAAAATTTTAGAAGTGTTTCATGCATATCCAGATGAAACAAGAGCTTTGAAGGGGGCAGAACTTATTACTCTTGCAGTTATGGATGTTATTACTAGGGAACATGAAGTTCGTGAATATTTTAGATCAAAAAACATTTACAAGAAAATTAAATTCCTTGAACCTTATGTAAAGTCAATAGTATACACAGGAATGGTTCATGATGCATGCTATGATTTTAAAGTTATGGTATTGTGTCCAGAAAACAAAAAAGGTTTTTATATGAAGGCTTATGATATACATAATTGTTTTTACCTTATGACTTTGCTTGAAGCTGAGATATATAGGCAAGGCTGGGCAGATGATTATAAACTTAAAGGATATGAATTTAATGAAAATCTCTATAATGTTGCAGTAGGAACCATGAGGCCTGATCATCTTTATACTATAGAAGCACATTCTATTTATTCCAGTTATGATTCAGTTAAGAAAGCAAAGGAATATCAAGATTATTCACCACTAAGCAGTCGTATATTTGGAGAAATGCCTCCAGAATATATTCCTCAATATAAAGGATGTCCAATACTTATTATGAGCGAAGATTCAATAAGTGGAAGAATATCATGGGACAGCAATTTTACTTTTAAATGTCATGATGGATTAGATCCTCATATAGAAATATTAGATGAACTTAGTAGAAATCAGGTTGATGAGATATTAGAAGATTTGTCAGGAATAGAAATAAACGCAGATGAGCAGAATTCTGTATATGAGAAAAAAATACTTGAAATACTTAATGATAAAGTTGAAGATAGTATTTTAAAAGATGATTCAGTACATATTCCTAGTGTAGGACTTGAGATAAAGGTGAAATTTGTACAGTTTAATAATAATGGTGTTCAGGCTGAATTTTTTATGAATCATGAAATGTTTATTGAACAATTAAGAGAATTTGTTATAGGAATAGACAGCAATATACAAGTAGCACTTGAAAATGCAGTAAATAGTTTCTGCAGAGCAGCTTTGACAGGAATAATTAATGGATTATGTGATAAAGGTGGACAAACTATAAAATATGATTTTTATGGCACTAAAAAACAGTTCAAACTATACAAAGGCGAAAAGGCTGGTATAGGAGAAAGAACAAATTTTAAGGATACTGATTATTGGAGTATAGTTAAAGATGAAATAATAAAGAGACTTGGAAATAAGCCAGTGTACTGGATAAAAATATACCTGTGCAAAGTTTCATCTGGAGTAGAGTGTGAATGCAGAATAAATGATGTTATAAGTGACGAAATAACTAAATTACTAAATAAAGTTGCAGAAAAATGGAATATAACTACACAGTTTTGTGATGAAAAGCAGTATTTTGTATTGATACAAGATAAATCAACTTATGTCCCATATAAGTTTTCAAAGGAGCAGGTAATGGAGTATGCATCAAAAACTGCTGACTTATATAGAGATTGTGATACTGATGAAAAGTATGAGAATCTTTTTGAAGATATATATAAGATATGTGGTGATATTTCTCTTGCAATAGATCTTAAAAATTTCGTTCCTGAAATGATGTGCCAGATTGCTGTAACAAAAGCACAATATAATGAATTCTTTTTTATGAATGATGGTGGAAAAGACAGTATAAAAGTATATAGGGATTCACTTACTTCTTATAACTGGATATTTGAAGAACTTATTATAAGACTTAATGAAGGAAGTTTAAGTATAGATGATGTCAGGGAAGTCGCAGGATTCAGCTCCTTGATAAACTGTTTTAGTTCAGCAGTAGAAAATGGGAGCAAGATTGAAGATGTAAAAGCTGTATGCTACTATCCTATTAGTGAGGATTATATTATTAGTTAAACAGTAAAAAAATATTTAAGCCAGATGATAATCTAACAAAACCAATAGAAGAAGAATTAAAACGGTTTTCAAAAGTATTACCATTAGAATTATTGAATTTTTGGAAGGAATGTGGCTTTGGTGATTATGGAGATGGAATAATCAAAGTTATTAATTTCAGCACAATCATTTTAGAGGTAAATAAAATTCAAATACTTAAATCTGATTTGAGATTGGAATGTGATAATAGCAATACTTGGAGCTAGAATATAAATAGTACAAGTTAAAAGTGGATATTTCTCAAAAAGATATATGTTGTAAATTGGTTTCTACATTCGAACACATAGCCTGTCTATTGTTTGAGTAGGAACCATATTTGCTATAAAGGGTTAATGTTATGCACTTCACTGAACTTTATAGGTGATTTTATTATAAGGAGAAATAAATGAAATATAAAGGATTTCCTGGATGTAAAA
>CAZPRO010000273.1:0-2934 GCA_964588775.1 uncultured Clostridium sp. | reverse complement strand
AATTTTTATTTGACACAAATTTTTTAACATTTATGTTATCATTGCTGTGTGAGAGTTCAACTATAACAAGAATTTATGATAAATGTTTTTTATGCTATGATTTAATTAACAGTTATGGAGGAATAATATATGAAAAGAAAATTTGCTTTATTTTTATGCATTTTTATTTTATTTCAAGTTATAGGATGTGAAAATAATAATGAAAAATCTATTTCAAAATTTGATGAAAAGCAATATAAAAGTGCCTGTAATACGCCATTTGAACCTTATCCAGAAACTATAAAATATACTCTTGGAAAGCTTGCAGGTGTTAATAATTCAAATATGCCCTCTGGTGATACATATGAAAATAATGCATATACAAGGTATTTAAAAAAAGAACTTAACATTCAAAATATAGATAAATTTGAAGGAACAGATATAGAATATGACAATATGGTATCTATGGCTATTTCAGAAAATGATATACCAGATATAATGGTAGTTGATGATTATGAACAGTTAAAACTTCTTGTACAAAATGATATGATAGAAGATTTAAGTGCTGTTTATGACAGGTGTGCAAGCAGAAGAATTAAAGATATGTATTTAAGTTATGGTAAGAATGTATTTAATAATGTAACTTTTAATGGAAAACTTATGGCACTTCCAGATACTAATATAGAGAATGGACCTAACATGCTGTGGCTTAGAAAAGATTGGATGGACAAACTAGGATTGGATGCTCCTAAAACATTGCAGGATGCAGAATATATAATATCACAGTTTATTGAAAAGGACCCAGGTGGAAATGGAAAAGGAAATACAGTGGGTCTTGTATGTTCACCTGAAATAACAAGTGAAAATGGATATAGTTATATGACTCAGGCAGATATTATATTTGCAAATTTTAATTCATATCCTAGACAGTGGATTGTAAATGATAAAAATGAAGTAGAATATGGTTCAGTTCAGCCACAATCAAAAGAAGCACTTAAACATATGCGTAAATTATATGAAGAGGGAATCTTAGATAGAAAATTTCTTTTAAGAGGTCAGAACAATATAGAAGAACTTATAATAAATGGACAGTGTGGTTCATTTTTTGGATTATGGTGGGCGCCAAACAATCCCTTAATGGATTCCAGAAGGAAAAATAGAAATGCTCAATGGCAGCCATATATGATTTCAACAGATGAAGATGGAAATACAAATTTTGCAGCTCAAAATCCAACTTATAAATATGTTGTTGTACGAAAAGGATATGAACATCCTGAGTTAGTAATGAAGATAAATAATGTTTTATTTAATTACTATAAAGCTAGTGATTCTAAAGTTGAGGAAATAAAAGAATATTATGCACATAATGTGGATCCAACAGCAAGACCCCTTGCAATGAATGTAGATTATATGGATGCTCTTACACAATGTTATAATAATATTACAGATGCTGTTAATAAAAAGAAGAATCCTGAGAATCTGCAATTATTAGAGAATTCATATTATGAGCAGTGCAGGAGATATTTAAATGATCCGGATAATGCATCTCTTGAAGACTGGGCTGCATATACATCAAGAATTACTGCAAGTTCTTTAATTGCAGAATCAAAGATACATAGAGTAAAAGCTGTATTTGCAGGTCAGACTGATACTATGAATAAGTCATGGTGGAAATTAAAAAATCTTGAAACACAGGCTTATTTAAAAATAATAACTGGTGAAGAGCCTATTGATTATTTTGATGAATTTGTTGATGAATGGTATAAACAAGGCGGAGAGCAGATCATAAATGAAGTAAATAATGAATGGTTGTTAAACTAAGAATTAAAAGCTAAGAACTAAAAGAGGCGGTAGATTTTGCATGGCAAAATCAATGCAATAATATAATAAAAAACCGAAGGTTTTTTCACCGAAACTCTTAGTCCTTAGTTCTTAGTTTAAATTTAAGAATATATTTTCACTAATTTGTTTATTTTTTCAGAAATTATACGTTGAACTGATTTTGGAGCCAGAACTTTAGCATGTTCACCAAAGGAAAGAATATATGAATATATCCATTCATTATTAGGACATGATAAAGAAACTATGAATGAATTATCATCGTTTATTGATATATCTGATGGCTCAAATTCATCATAAACACGATAAGTTTGAGTATTATCTATATGTAACTTTAAATTTATAAAAGAAGAAGTTACTGCAGTCTGTTCTGGAATTTTATCTGGGGAAATAGAGGGTATAAAAGTTTCATTAAGCATTATTAAATCTTTTATTCTGTTTAATTTAAAGATTCGGTAGTTATTTTTTAAATGGCAGAAACCTTTTAAATACCAGTTCTTTGATTTAAACCAAAGCTGCAGTGGTTCAGCAGAACGGATGGTTTTTTCTCCAAGACTATTATAATAAGTAAATTGTATTATTTTTCTATTTAAAATAGCATTTTTTACAATTGCAAAGTTATCACTTTTTTCATTTGCCCAGCTGGAAAAGTCAACTTTTATCCAGTCAAAATTATTAGAATTAAAAATTCCTTTGAGTTTTAACAATGCAGAGTTATTATCAGTATAATTAGCTGCCTGAAGGCTTTGAAGGGCAGATAATATTTCAGTCTGTTCTTCATTTGAAATAATAGATTTATTTAAAATAAAATTATCAAGAAGACTTATACCACCACCTTTGCCTTTAGTAGTATATATAGGAATACCACACTGACATAAAGTATCCAAATCTCTATAAATTGTTCTTTGTGATACTTCAAAGTGTCCTGCAAGTTCCCTTGCAGTTATAGTCTTTTTATCAAGTAAAATATATACAATTTCAAATAATCTATTTATTTGCATGATTAATTTCCTCGCATCTTAAAATAATATTAAATACATTATAGCATAGTGTATTTAATACTATCTAAACAATTAGTATGCATTTTCTTTTGGTCTTTAATAAATCAGAATTTGT
>CAZPRO010000272.1:0-2945 GCA_964588775.1 uncultured Clostridium sp. | reverse complement strand
TTCCTTATATGGGAGTGTGGGCACCAAAGGCTGGAGCACCTTTTGTATGTATAGAGCCTTGGTATGGTCATGCCGATTATTATGATTTTAAAGATGAATTTAATAAAAAGGAAGGCATAATTGATTTAGAGCAGGGAAAAACCTTTGAGTGTACGTTTAAAATTACAATAAAATAATAATTAATAAGAACTGCTGCATTAAATATATTGTGTAACAGTTCTTTTAATTTAATAAAAAGTTATTAACAAAAATTATATAATAAATAATATAATTGTGGATAAAAATATATTTTGTGTGGATAAACTTCAATGGTGGTGATAATAATGATTTTAGAAAAAAGCTATTTTAAGCAGGGAGCTTTAGAGCTGGCAAAAAGCCTATTAGGAAAAATTCTTATAAGAGAAATTGATGGGAAAGTATTAAGAGCAAAAATAGTTGAAACTGAAGCATATATTGGTGAAATAGATAAAGCATCTCATGCATATAATGGCAGAAGAACAGAACGTACAGAGCCTCTTTTTAGTGAGGGAGGGATAGCATATGTTTATTTTATATATGGAAAATACTTTTGCTTTAATGTAATAAGTGGACAAAAAGATAAGGGAGAAGGAGTATTGATTAGAGCTGTGGAACCACTAAATGAACTGGATTATATTGCATACAGGCGATTTGGGTGTAGTTTTAATGAATTAACAAAAGCAAAAGTAAAATCCCTTACAAATGGGCCATCAAAGTTATGTTTAGCGTATAATATAGAAAAAGAAGAAAATTATAAACAGTTATATAAAAGAGGAAGTTTATACATCGAAGATTCAAAGGCAGAAAAATTTGAAATAGTAGAATCAAAGAGAATTGGAATTGATTATGCAGAAGAGGCAAAGGATTTTTTATGGAGATTTTATATAAAGAATAACTATTTCATTTCTAAAAAATAAGATTTAGTATTATTGCTGCTGTGAAGGTAGTAATTAACTATGAAAAAAGAACACATAGTTTAGTTTTTGTTGTTTACATAACTAAGCCATGTGTTTTTTGTTTCAAAGAATGCCTTATTCATTTTTGTTTTTAGTATCTATTAATTTATCTGAAATAATAAATCTAGGCCTACGTTTTGTTTCATTATATATTTTTCCTATATATTCGCCAATTACACCAAGACATAACAATTGAATTCCACCAAGGAGCCATATAGACAAAGTTAGCGAAGCCCATCCTGTAACAGTTTTTCCTAAAAGTTTTACAAAAAAAGAGTAAAGTAATGCTAGAATACTTATTAAGGATATGGTAAGACCCAATAGTGAAACAATTCTTATTGGTTTTATGCTTAAGGAGGTTATACCATCTAATGCAAAAGACAGCATTTTCTTTAAAGGATACTTGGATTCCCCAGCAAATCTTTCATGTCTTTCATATTCAACTATAGAAAATTTGTATCCAATTAAAGGAACCATACCTCTTAAAAATAGATTAACTTCAGTAAATTGGGATAATCCTTCTAATGCTCTCTTGCTCATAAGACGATAATCTGCATGGTTATATATCATGTTAACACCAAGCCCATTCATTAATTTGTAAAAAGCTAATGCAGTTGTACGCTTAAAGAAAGTATCAGTTGCTCTTGATGAACGAACACCATAGACTATGTCAGAACCTTCATAGTATTGAGTTACAAATTTGTCTATGACATCTATATCATCCTGCAAATCAGCATCTAGAGATATAACCATATCAGCATAGTCCTTAGCAGTCATAAGTCCTGCAAGTAGTGCATTTTGATGTCCTCTGTTGCGAGATAAATTAATTCCTGAAAAAATATTGTTGCTTTTGTGAAGTTCCTGAATAATACTCCAGGTTTTATCTTTAGAACCATCATTAACAAAAACTATTTTACTTTTATCAGATATTATGTTATTGTTAATCATTGTTGCAATTTTTTCTAATAATCTTTTAGAAGTTTCATGAAGAACTTCTTCTTCGTTATAACAAGGTATAACTAAATATAAGGTTTCTTTCATAAAAAATCGCCTCCAATTGATTATTATATCATTATTCATTACTAATATTAACTAAAAAATAGAATCTTAATAATAATTAATAAAATATAAATTAGGAAAAGGGAAGTTATAATATAAAAATCGACTATGTTGAACAAAAAAGTAAAAAAATAGAAAATGAAATATTGATAGAATTAAATAGAATAAAGATGTATAATTAAATATATACAAAAAGAAAAAATAAGGAGAATGGTGTATGGGGTACAATGCAATTGATATAATTGATAAATGTATAGCAATAGAAAATAAAAAAATGAAAGTACTTGAAACAATTGCAAATAGTAATGACAGTAGTGCCAAAGTGAAGATTGTTGTAAAGGTATTGGAGAAAGAGGTTGATAGGACAATAAAATACTATTATAATATAAAAATGGAATTAGAAGAAATCAATAATTTGGCAGATATTGATTTTAGAAGTTATGATAAAATATCATTTTTAATGAACGAATACATAAGAAAAATAGACTCATTACATATAAATGCTAATTCATCTAAAATGTTCTTAGAAACTTTTTTAGATTTAAGTAAGGATAAAAAAGCACTTTTAGTTGATATACAAGGAAGGTTATTTAATAATATGAAAGTAAATGATAAGACATATAAAATATTATCACAAATAATAAGTTTTTCAAATTATGAAATAAGAACTATTATTAAGACTATAAAATAGTAATTTGCTATAAATTTAAGGAGATAATTTTTTATAAGATTATCTCCTTAAAATTTTGTAAAGCAAAAAGATAGATTAATAAACTAAAAAAATTATTTATTTACCAAGATAACAGCTACTTCACATGATTTTAAAATGAATTTTTTGTTAACTGAAAATTTAGTGCCCATATTTGATAATAAAATTTTATTATTGTCTTTTTCAAGTTCTAAAGTCATATC
>CAZPRO010000271.1:0-2953 GCA_964588775.1 uncultured Clostridium sp. | reverse complement strand
AAATGTATTTAGAAAAAATAAATGGACCAAAAGATTTAAAAAAATTAAGCAGAGAAGAATTAACTCCACTTGCAGATGAGGTAAGAAAAGCATTAATAAATAAAATAAGCAATGCTGGTGGTCATAAAGGACCTAATCTTGGTATAGTTGAAGTAACTGTAGCACTTCACTATGTATTTGATTCTCCAAAGGATAAATTTGTTTTTGATGTATCACATCAATGTTATCCCCATAAAATTCTCACAGGAAGAAAGGAAGCCTTTTTAGATAAGGAACATTTTAAAGATGTAACAGGTTATACAAATCCACTTGAAAGTGAACATGATATGTTTACTATTGGACATACTTCAACATCTGTATCTCTTGCATTAGGATTGGCAAAAGGCAGAGATTTAACAAAAAAAGATGAAAATATTATAGCAATTATTGGTGATGGTTCTTTATCTGGTGGAGAAGCATTAGAAGCAATTGATTATGCAGGTGAATATGACAAAAATCTTATTATTATAGTAAATGATAATGACCAAAGTATTGCTGAAAATCATGGCGGTCTTTATAAGTCATTAAAAGCTTTAAGAGAAACAAATGGAGAAAGCAGCAACAATATCTTTACAGGATTTGGTTTAGATTATCGTTATTTAGAATATGGTCATGATGTAGAAAAATTAGTAGAGTTATTTGAAAGTGTTAAAGGCATTGATCATCCAATTGTATTACATATTCATACAATAAAAGGAAAAGGTCTGGCTTATGCAGAAGCAGACAGAGAAGCATGGCATGCTGGGGGACCTTTCAATGTTGAAGATGGTTCACCTAAATTTGCTGGTTCTGACAATGATACAACAGTTTTTGATAGTCTTGTTGATTTATTGAATACTAATGAAAAGGCTGTTGTAGTAAATGCAGCAACTCCTATGGGACTTGGATTTGTAGAAAAGGTTCGTCCAGAATACGAAAAACGAGGACAGTTTATTGATGTTGGTATTGCTGAAGAAAATGCAATAGCAATGATAAGCGGAATTGCAAAGAATGGTGGAACGCCAGTATTTGGAACATATGCACCATTTTTTCAAAGAACTTATGACCAGCTTTCACATGATTTATGTTTAAATGATAATCCAGCAACTATGTTAGTTATGATGCCAGGAGTTTATGGTATGAATTCTAATACACATATTGCATTATGTGATATTCAGTTCTTTGCTCATGTGGCAAATTTAATTTATCTTGCACCAGCTAGTAAAGAAGAATATTTACAAATGTTTAAATTTGCAACAACACAAAAAGAACATCCAGTTGCTATCAGAGTACCAGCAAAATTGATTGAAACTAAAGTACCAGATACAACAGATTATTCTATTTATAACAAATCACAGGTTGTTGAAGCTGGAAATGACATTGCTATCATTGGTGTTGGCTGTCTTTTAGGACTTGCAAAAGAAACTGCTGCAAAATATAAAGAAGAAACTGGAAAACAAATTACTGTAATTAACCCCAAATTTTTAACTGGTTTAGATGAAGAATTACTTGAAGAATTAAAGAAGAACCATAAGTTAGTTATTACAATAGAAGATGGTCAGCTTGAAGGTGGATACGGACAGAGAATAGCTGGTTTCTATGGAGACAGCTCTATGAAGGTGAAGAACTTCGGAATTTCTAAGGCATTCCATACAGAGTTTAATCCAGATGAACTTTTAGCTGAAAATGGTATGTCAGTAGAAAAATTAATTGACTATATGAAAAAGTCTAATTAATAAATTTGTAGGCTAGTGGTAAAGCACCGAAAAGAAGAGACATGTAATTAGAATTTAAATTTCATTGCATGTCTCTTCTTTTCTGCTTTTATCATAGAACCAAGTTTGCTATATACATAATTATGAATGATTGTGTAGATTATAAAGTACTGAAAACAAAGAATTAATAACAAATGGGAAAAAAGCATAATTATAAAGATAAAAGAACTCATATAGTTGAATGTAAAAAAATTAGAGTTCTATAATTAATATGTATTACCAAACATGATATAATTTTTATTAATAGAAAATCATATTAATAAAAACTGTATAAGGTGTTTAGGAGATAAATAAATATGACAATTGAAAACATGATAAAAAGTTGTGATAAATTAACACCAACTGAAAATATTTTGGCACAATATATTATTAACAATAAAAATGAAATAAGTACATTATCTATACAACAGCTTTCAGAGAAAACTTTTGTATCTAAATCTGCAATTCATAGATTTTGCAAAAAAATTGGTATGGATGGATTCAATGAACTTAAAGTTAAAGCGGCTCAGGATATAGCAGAAGTAAGCAGCAAAGAAAGTGATATTGATGTTAATTTTCCATTTTTAGAAGATGACACTCAGGGAGTAATTGCACAAAAACTGTTAAAATTATATGAAACAACTATAGCAGATACATATAGATATATTAATGTAAAGCAGTTAAATAAATGTGTCAGCATTCTTCATAAAGCAGATGTTATAGATATTTATACTCATGCTCATAATAGTAATATATCAGAAAATTTTATGGATAAAATGCGTTCCATTGGGAGAATGGTAAATTGCACAAAGTCTTTTTATGATCAGAGATGTACTGCAATTGCATCAAAAAATAATCATGCAGCATTAATATTATCTTATTCAGGAAAAGCTACATTTTTGAAGCCCATTTGTGAGATACTTTATAAAAAAGGTATTGAAACAATCTGGATAGGCAGGGGTGGAAGTTCAGCTGTTCCAGAATATATAAAATATCGATTATATATAAGTGACAAAGAAAATCTAAAAAATAGAATATCGCAGTTTTCATCTCATATTGCAATGCAGTATATGCTTGATTTAATTTATAGCTGTATTTTTAAAAAAGATTATAATGAAAACATAAAATATATTCAGGAAGTTTCTAATATAGTTGATGATAGAAATATTACTGAACAATAA
>CAZPRO010000270.1:0-2959 GCA_964588775.1 uncultured Clostridium sp. | reverse complement strand
ATCTATTAAAAGTTCACCAATACAAAAAATATTATTTTTCATAATTAATCCCCCTTAAATTCCACATTTGTAATTTGTTAATTTTTATATTATCTTTAATTTCAATTTCGAAGTCATTATTTTCCGGGAAATACATTAATGTTGTAGTTTCTAAACCATCTTGATAATATATTTCCATAACTGAACTGTCAATATACATATGCAGTCTTAATTCCTTTTGAACATTGTTCATATTAAGTGTCTTATTATGTTTTAAATTTTTAAAAAGCTTCAATGGCTTTTGTCCCCAGTGCTTGGTTTTATGCTCACATCCAAATGGATTCCACTTATAAAGAGCACAAAAATAACCAGCCTAATTTAATAAACCAGTTATTATTTTAAAAATATGAATTTAATACTTAACCATCTGCTGTTTATAAAGTATGTCTATCATATTGCACATACTTTCATTTAAAGCTAACTGAATTTTTTTATTATTATTTAATTCAAAAGTATATATTTTTAATCCATTTAGCCGCGTATTATAATATGCTTTAACTCCATTTTTTAATGCTTGTTCTCTTTTTACTTCATATACCTTATGAACATTATCCCTATCTATCTTTTGAACAATCCTTCTTCTACTGGCTTTATAAATCTGGCTTATTGTTATGCTTCCCTGAAATAATTCATATTCATAATCAATATACATAAAATAGCTTGAAATTATAAGAGCCATTGCAGCTATTTCAAGTGCTATTCCTATTATGGGAAGTTTCATAAAAAATAAAATACCAAAAGCTGCTGTAACTATTCCTAAGTTTCTAAACATATTGCTTGTACTTTTTGGTCTATCACTTGCAATAAATTGTTCTATAGTTTCTTCCATGTGAAACACCTCCACAATTATATATCTTGTTAATTATATTTTATATGATTTTTTAATAATATCAACTAATTATTATAACGTTTACTACAATTTTTATACTTTTTTGTAGATATGTACAGCTTTTCTTTAAAATTATTTTATATAATCACAATAGAATAATTTTATTGTGATTATTAAAGTAAGCCTCATAAAATCTTTTGATATTTTTCCCAATTTATTATTGCAAAATCGAGTTTAATTAATTAAAATATTATATAGAGGTGGTAAAAAATGGGATTGAATCAAATTATAAAAGTTGGTAATAATATAAAAAAATTGAGAAAAAAATCTGGCCTTACTCAAAAGGATATGTCAGAATTGTTAAATATTCCTTGTTCTACATATTCAAATTATGAGAATAATAATAGAGAACCCAAAAGAGAAATATTAATTAAAATTTCAGAAATTTTTGATGTAGATTTAAAAGTTTTATTAAGCCTTGACATGAATGAAGATTTTGTTAAAAAACGTAATTCAGTTATTCCTTATGACACAAAAAGCATCGAAAAAACAGAAATAATTGAAAAATTAATAAAACTATGTGGCTACAATATTTCTTTTAATAAATTATATGATTCTGATATTGCAGTTAACCAATATCTTCAAGAACAAATCAAACTCAATCTAATTCCATTAGTATATATTAGTGGAGATGGAGCTGATATAAATTTAACAGATTCTCAATTTTCAGATTTAGCAGAAAAAATTCTACAGCTTGTTCAATTTGAAGTAAATGAACTATTTTTGAAAAAATGTATATAATTCATTATTACTCAAATTTTCTATTTTTTTAATTTTACAGAATATATTTGCAATATTCATTGTGATAAAAAATCAAATTTCAGTTTGTATTCATTTTACAAAAAAAAATTAGGTTTATAACTAAAATAACTGAAATTTATAAAACAAAAACAGAGGGAGCAATTTTAAAACCAAAAATTCATATTTATTTATATGTAATATGTGTTTAATTTGAAAATTATTTCCCAAATATAGTTGCTCAAATCTAAGAAGCTCCCTCTTCAATATTTTAAAATTTATTTACACTATTTTTAGAAAGAAGGAATTTTATTTGAAAAGAAATTTGTTTTGCTTTTTTACTGCCCTCACCTTTTTCCTTTCAATTATAAGCATAAGCTGTGCAAAGAATCCAGAAAAGCAGGCTATAGATTCCAACATAATTAATATACACACTATTCAAGATTCTTCTAAAAATAATGTGAACAATAATATCATAGCTGAAACTAACTCTGCTTATGAAAATACAATTCTCCCTTGCAAAAACTTTGCCATTCCTGTTTTATACTATCATTCTATTAATCCTAATTCTTCAAATGAAGTTATAATGACTCCAAAATTATTTAAGCAGCATATGACCTATTTAAAAAGTAAATATTATAACACCATTACTTTAAAACAACTAAATGACTATTTAACTAAAAACAAACCTATTCCCAAGAAAAGTATATTAATAACCTTTGATGATGGTTACATGGATAACTATATTTATGCCTTTCCAATATTAAAAGAATTAAATATGAGTGCTACCATTTTTTGCATTGCATCTAATCTAGATGGTTCCTATTATCTATCTAAAAGTGCAATTAAAGAAATGAGTGAATATGGAATTGACATTGGAAGCCATACAGTAACACATAGCCATTTATCAGCTTTAACCTATGAAAACCAACTTGCAGAAATGAAAACCTCAAAAAAAATACTTGAAGATATTACAAACATAAAATTGACATCTATTGCATATCCATTTGGTAATTATAATTCTGACAGCATTAGAGCTGCAAAAGATGCTGGCTTTACTTTAGGATTCACCACTAATAAAGGCTTAGTTCATAGAAACGATGATTTGCTCCAATTAAATAGAATTTACATAAGTTCAAATTATGATATTCCTACCTTGGAAAAATTATTAAATAACTTTGTAGAATAATTTATTACTATTTGATGCCATTGTTGTACTATTTCTCTGAACCTTCAACTCCTTGAACATATTCTAACAACTTCTGTTCAATATTTTTTGCATTGTAGTATAGT
>CAZPRO010000269.1:0-2989 GCA_964588775.1 uncultured Clostridium sp. | reverse complement strand
GCGCGCGTGGTTTGGGACCATGAGGTCGCAGGTTCAATCCCTGTCACCCCGACCAGAAACTTAAGGACATAATCCTTAAGTTTTTTTATTATTTGAAATTACAATATTTTTGGACATGGAGATTAAAATTATGTTAAATAATATAAAAGGTATTATTTTTGACCTTGATGGAACCTTAGTTGACTCATTATGGGTATGGGCTTCCATTGATGATGAATATTTAAAAAAATATAACTTATTGGTTCCTGAAAATTTAAATGAAGAAATAAATCATTTAAGTTTTACTCAAACGGCTGAATACTTTAAAAAGAAATTTAATATTGAGGATTCAATAGAAGAAATATTAAAAGATTGGAACTCAATGGCGTTAAATCATTATTCTTATGATGTAAAATTGAAACCAGGAGTCTATGAATTCTTAAAAAAATTGAAAGCAAAAGGAATTAAAATATCTTTAGCAACAAGTAATTCATTGGAATTGTTAACACCTTGTTTAAAAAACAACAATATTTTTCAATATTTTGATGCAATAACAACCACAGACGAAGTAAATAAAAGCAAAAATTTTCCTGATGTCTACCTTTTAGCTGCTGAAAAAATAAATACATCTCCAGAAAACTGCCTTGTATTTGAAGATATTCTTCCAGCTGCTATGGGTGCAAAAAGTGCCCATATGAAAGTATGTATTGTTAAAGATAAATACTGCTTAACTCCAAAAGAAGAACTTTTAAAATATGGTGACTATTATTTGGATTCTTATTTTGATTTACTTTAGCAATTCATTTATAATATAAAAAATAGAGAGCAGATGATGAAACTTAAATAAACCCTACTTTCACTATCTGCCTCTATTTTTTTATTTTCCTATATTAAAACTATAGATTACAGTTTTTAAACTATTTTCTTTCAACACCATATTTAGCTTCTAATTCAGTTAATAAATCATTATATTTTTTATGCTGACGTTCTTGTAATAATTGATTTATTACTGCATCCTTAACTTGATTAAATTCTTTAGTTAAAGCTTCATTTTTACCTTCAACCAAAACTAAATGATAACCAAATTGAGTTTTTACTGGTTCAGTAACAACTCCAATTTCTGAATTAAAAGCAGCTGCTTCAAATTCAGGAACCATCATTCCTTTTGAAAATTCTCCCAAATTACCACCCTGTTCCTTTGAAGGACAAGTAGAATACTTTTTAGCAGCTTCTTCAAATGATAATTCTTTCTTTTCAATTTCATCTTTTATTTTCTTTGCTTCCTCTTCAGTTGCAACTAAAATATGTTTTGCAGATACTGTTGCTGGTTGTGAAAATGCTTCCTTATTATCTTCATAATATTTTTTAGCTTCATCATCTGTTATTGTAACATCTGCTAAAACTTGGTTAATAGCCATAGAAGCTAATAATTCCTTTTCCATAGCTTCTATTTGTTGTTTATATTCTTGTGTTTCATTAAGTCCTCTCTCTTTTCCAAACTTATTCATAAGTTCAAAGGCAATTAATTGTTCTAAAAGCTGTTTTTTGCCACCTTCAGTTTGAAACATTGCTCTTTTATCTTGTGGATATCTACTTATTATAGCATTCAAGTCTTTTTCAGTTATCTCATAGCCTGCGGCTACTGCTAACACCTTATTTTCCATTAATATTCTCCTATCTTTAATTGATTTTATATACTATTCCATTTTAACAGTATAAATCCTTTGTAACAACAATATACTACACTTATTTTATAAAAATATCACTTATTGTATACATAATACAATAAGTGATATAATAAATTTGGGTGATACTATGGCAGAAATATTAAAAAATGATTGGAAAAACTATTTGAATGATGAATTTGAAAAAGACTATTACTTAAATTTAAGACAATTTTTAAAAAGTGAATATAATTCAAAAATTATTTATCCTAATATGTATGATTTATTTAACGCTTTACATTATACAAGTTATGAAAATACAAAAGTTGTAATTTTAGGCCAAGATCCTTATCATGGTCCAAAACAAGCTCATGGATTAAGTTTTTCAGTAAATCCAGGTGTTAAAACACCACCTTCATTAATAAATATATACAAAGAACTTAACACTGATTTAGGCTGCTATATTCCTAACAACGGCTATTTAAAAAAATGGGCTGACCAAGGTGTATTATTATTAAACACAGTTTTAAGTGTAAGAGCAGGTGAAGCCAACTCCCATAAAAACAAAGGCTGGGAGCAGTTTACAAACAAAGTTATAGAGGTTCTTAATAAAAAAGAAAGTCCTATAGTATTTATATTATGGGGAAATAATGCCATATCAAAAACAGCTCTTATAACAAATCCTAAGCATCTCATTATAAAATCAGTTCATCCAAGTCCTCTATCTGCTAACAGAGGATTTTTCGGAAGCAGACCTTTTTCAAAAACTAATGATTTTTTAATAAAAACTAACCAGACTCCTATTGACTGGCAAATCGAAAACATATAATATTTACACTAAAATATTGAGGATTAAACTATATTTTAATCCTCAATTATTTCTATATATTAAATTTTAAAAAACTGCTTTCTAATAAAATCCACAATTTCCAAAATATCCACAGATTACATTATATAATTTATGCTCTTTCTATTAAATTTGCAAAATAGCAAAACTAATCTATAATTTATTGTAATACAATAATCTGCTTCCCAGACTATGTATTCCTACTAATTTCAAAAGTTATTCACAGATTCTTTGCCCATATAATTTCCTATACAAAAAAAGCACTAAAAAATTAGTGCTTTTGGTGGCTCGAACTGGAATCGAACCAGTGACACGAGGATTTTCAGTCCTCTGCTCTACCGACTGAGCTATCGAGCCATGCTCACCTGGCAACGTCCTACTCTTCCACACAGTCACCCGTGCAGTACCATCGGCGCTATAGACCTTAACTTTCCTGTTCGGAATGGGAAGGAGTGTTACCTCTATGCCGTCATCACCAGATCACAAAATTTATTATATC
>CAZPRO010000268.1:0-3058 GCA_964588775.1 uncultured Clostridium sp. | reverse complement strand
ATCAGATATTATAATAACAATCATATCTATACTTAAATAAAAAACTATGGCTGTGCCATGGAAAGCGCAGCTTTCCCATACAAATAAAAAAGTAAGAAAGTCAGCAAGTCCATCCTACACAGGTGGAACTGCTTGCTTTCTTACTTTTTTTACCTTGCTGCCGCAGGCTATAATAATTAAAGAAAAAATATTGTTTTCATGATTAATAAACATAAGTTAAACTTTTACCATATATAAAAAATAACTTTTGAAGAAGGATAGTTAAAACAATATTTTTTCAACCTTGCTGCATGCAATGCCATAAGATTACAAAAGTTGGGCCATGTAATGAGTCCAACTTAACTCCTTATAATAGAAAATTATGAATATCCTCTATCTGATGATTTTATTTCACAAATCATAAAATATCACTACACCTGTAAAACAAAACATTAACTTCAAGCCTGTACATTTCGGAAAACATTGTTTCCCGAAGTATACATGCCTTAATGGCTTGTTTATTTTGGGAAACGTTATGTTTTCCGTAAGTGTGCAGGCTTCTCGTCGACGTTAGTCAGCTATCCTATGACTATTCTTCTTTTAATTTATTATCTTTCTCTATTACTGTGTATTTATGGTACAGCATGAATAATAATGCTGCATTCAAAACAATTATTGCACCATATATTCTTAATATCCAGATACCAATATTATAAATGCGATTCCAATAATCAATATTCAAAATAACACTTCTCTCTATCTTAACTTATTATTTTAAATATTGCCTTTCTTTAAATATTTTAATCATTTCAATTATTTTTTATAATCCCTCATTTTCAACCATATATACAATATGTAATCCAATATGAAAGGAGGAATTATTATGGCACTAAGTTCAATTGTTGTTAATGCATCTTTTTCAATTGAAGTTGCAGATGGAGTTGATGCAGCAGGTGATACTAAATACAAAAGAAAAACTTTTGGTGGCTTAAAAACTGATGCTGATACACAGAATGTTTATGATGTATCATTAGCTATACAAAACATTCTTTCTGCAGAATGTGGCAGGACTTTAGTTAATGTCACTTCATCAGTTTCAGATTCTTAATCACCATAATTTATGCTGAGAAACAAGGAACATATTCCCTTCAGGGAATATGGGCTATAAATCTAAGCTCGTACCTCGCTAAGATTTATATGCCTCACTAATATTTATATGCTGAAAGGAGGACCTTTTAAATGGAATATATCTTATCACTTACTTTTAACACTGCAGGTGGTAAAGCCTCAACTTTAAGTATTTCAGGGGTTAAACCTGATATTACCAAAGAACAGGTATCTACCCTTATGGATACTATCATTGAGAAAAATATCTTTGAACCTGACTCTGGTGAATTTGTTTCAAAGAGTGGTGCAAAGCTTACTCAGAGAGAAGTTACTAAGTATGAAATTGCTTAGTTAAATATGAAAAACTGCTGTTACTTAGTTATGACAGCAGTTTTTATTATACTTTTTGTTAAATATTGTTAATTGTTTTTTATTTTTACTTCTTTATATCTTATATACCATTTGTAACAAAATTACAATTTTGTTTTTTATCAAAAAAAAATCAGAAATGGTGCAGGCACCCTTCTGATAAAAACATTACTGTTTTTGTTCGTTAATATATTATATGCATAATTCAAAAAAATAGTCAACAACTTTTTCAATAAATCTATAATGGGTTCTTATTATCTGATTCTTCTCAAAATATTCCTTATGTTTTATAAATCTTGTATTCATCAAATCTTTCAATTCAGTAATAGCATATTTTTTTGCCTGATCACTACTTACAATATTAACTAATACATATAAAGTCACTACAAAATCATGAATAATAGGATTATCCATTTTTCTTTTTCTTTCTTCTGGCTTAATACCTTTAATTTTTGAAATATATGTATTAATTCTTTTATTTTTACGTATTACTGTATATGGAATTTTCAAACTATTAATTAAACAGCTGTTATGAGCAGCTGCATTTCTTAAAAATTTAACAGACCACAAATAATCTATCATAGAATTATCATCATTATATTTCTTATAATATAATTGATATAACTTAAGAAAATCACCAAAAGATACTATTTCTATAATATTCCAAACCGCAAAGTTATTTTCATATTTATTAATCAAATCGTTTAAAAGTGAATTATTTCTATCTTTTTTATTTTTTATTCCATCTTCAATATATGGATATTTCTCAAATAATTCCTCAACTATTGTATATCCATCTTCTTTTTCATTTTCAGATAAATCTCTCATTAACTTGGTTTTTGCAAAATGTTCTATATCAATAGTTATTTTTAAAATAAATTTCCTTAAATGCATATCAATTCTGGATAATTCCTGCAGATAGGCAAACTCTAAATTTATATACTTTCCTTTATTTTCTCCATGAAGATATTTATCATAATTCTTTGCATAAGATTTAATTTTAAAGTAATAATTATTTTGATTTAAAAACTTTAATGCTTCTTCTTCAGATGTTATATTAAACCTTATACCTTTTTTATCTCTCATATATACTATTTGTTGTTCTGCTGACAGTTTAATTTTTTTCATTTCCAGCTCCTAAGGTTGATAAAACTATTTTTAATTCATTATAACATATAACTTAAAAGCTATTCATTATATCTTTATATTTAAAAAATAATTAAATATTAAAACAGCCTAATCCTTTATAACTATCTCCTCTATCTTCTCAATTTTCCTCTTCATCCTTTCATTTTCTTTTCTAAGTTCTTCATTCTTTTTTATTTCCTTCTGTAATTTATTTCTAAGTAAAGCTTCTTCAATACTCATAATTCTCAAACCTTTCAATATTTATTTAAATTAGCATATTCCTAAAATTACAGCCAGACTGCCATAAAACAGCCTGACTATTTATATAAAAATCCAGCATTATTATTTTAATGTAGAGAACGAAAATTAAACTAAAAAAGAGGAACTTAAGGGTTTTGTTTTGCTGGATTTTATATCATTATTACTAGACTTGTGCAGTAAATAGGAAAAATTTAAGCTACTAGTCCTAATTTGG
>CAZPRO010000267.1:0-3083 GCA_964588775.1 uncultured Clostridium sp. | reverse complement strand
TAAAATAATTTTGTGCCTGTTTAATAATCATCATAATTTTATGGATGTCTTTCACTTCTGACCTTCTAAACTCCATCTTTGTCCACCTCGTTTGCTTTAGTTCTTTTATTTCTGTTTTAAACTTAATTCCACACAATCATGTCTTTTCCTCTATTTTTAGCTTTATATAATTTCTCATCCACTTTGTTGTAGATTTTTAATCTATAATCTTTAAACTAAAAATAAAAACTCCACAACTAATTTGTTGCAGAGTTTTTAGTTATCTGATTCTTTTTGCTTATTCTAAAATAAAAATTCATTTTCCCAGTCAAAGCTTCCTGAATCTTCATAAAATTCTGGCCAGTGACTGCACCAGTCTGGTCCTTTAAATTTATTAACTTTTTCTATGCTTGGAGTATAAGGTTTCAAATCTAAAATAATACTGTCATTCATAGCATCAATGTAGGTTATATATATTTTTCCATTATCATAATCAATATGTGTAATTTCAGTAATAGACACTGCTATTGGATTTGGTCTTTGTGGTGATCTTGTGCAGAAAACTCCAAGGGTATCAGGTGCTTTTTTGTAAGGCTTATTTATTTCTAAAACATTTCTGCTTTCAGCATTGTCACATTTATCAAACCACCATAATACATCTATATGAGAGAATTCATCCAAATGCTGAAGACCTTTCATATATTCCTTATGAATCTGAAGAAACATTTCTCCTTCTTCCACTTTTATTCTTCCAATTTCTTTTACTTCCATGATTACTACCTCCACAATTTTTATTACAGGAAGATAATAATCCCTCACATTGTGTTAGAGTCAATAAATTATATTAATGGAATTTGTATTTCTGTAAGATAATCTTCAGGATTTACATTGTCACCTGCTCCAATATGACATATCTGTCTTGAAGGCTTATCTGCCATCTTTTCGTTATGGCTTTCAAGATAATAAGCAAGCATTTCATAAGCCTTAGCCAGATTAGAATAAGGACCATATACCATGGCATATGCCATTTTTTCTACACCTTCTACTTCTCTATAAACGAATTTATCTTTATTTTCTCCAATTTTATTTACAAGCACTCCCACTTCAACATCAACATTTTCATCTTTATGCTCAATATCATGGTATAAGGAAACATTATTATATAAATCCTGCTTTACTGAAATATTTTCCTGCTCTACAAACTGACATAATTTTCTCCACAAAATTCCTTCATCAAAATAAGTAGGTATTATATCACGCAGCGATAATATTAATATTTTATCCACCTTTTTATAATTTATATTACAGTGTATTTTTAAGTTCTTATTTTTTATATCATTTATTGCATAATTTATTTTTTCAATTCTTTTATTTTGCAGTTCTATTTCTCTGTTAATTTCTATTTTCTTTTTTTCAAGCTCAGGTATAATATCTGCTTCTTCATTTTTTAAAATTATTTCTTTTATTTCTGCCAAGGAAAATTTACTATCCCTTAATAAAATAATCTTCTGTAAGGTTGGTATCTGACTGGCAGAGTACATTCTGTATCCTGTAAAAGTATCTACCTTTTCAGGTTTGAATATTCCCATTTCATCATAGTATCTAAGCATTCTTATAGAAACCTGAGTCAGCTTTGAAAATTCTCCTATTTTAAACATAGTATCCTCCAGTATACATACAAAATATATAATTATATCTTTCTGCCACATACATACCTGTCAGTAATGTTCTGCCAGTTACCTAAATATATGATTCTTTCTAATCTTTCTTCAATAGTGCCTTTTCTTGCTCTGCAAAGATTATCATCATTTATTATTAAAGCATCAAATTCATAACCTTTTTCAAAGCTTCCAACCCTGCCAAAGAATTTTCCGCCACCCTTTGTTGCCAGATAAAAAACCTGTGGCAGTGTTAAATTATTTTCAGATTCATTTAAGCATACTTTTCTTAATTTTGATACTTTAACTGCCTCTGCCATTACAGAAAACATACTTAAAGTTTCTCCACCTGATATATCTGATCCAAGTCCTATTAAAATATTTCTCTTTAATAAACTGCTTATAGGTGAAATTCCACTGGATAAATTTACATTAGAAGTTGGACAATGTGCAATAAATACTTTATTCTTTTCTATTGTGTTTATTTCATCTTCTGTCAGATGTACGCAATGAGCCATTATAGTTTTGGTCTGACCAAAAAGATTGTATTTATTATATACATCTCCATAATTTTTACACTCTGGATACAGATTATGAACCCAGTCAATTTCTGATAAATTTTCAGATAAATGTGACTGTACAGGTAAATTATCTGCTGCAGCAATATGCCCTAATTCCTTCATTAAATAGCTTGTACAACTTAGAACAAATCTTGGAGTAATTATGGGTTTTACAAATTCATATTTATTACTGCAGTTTTTTAACCATTGAAGTGTTTTTTTGATTGAGTCATCACTATTTTCCTTTAGCATCTTAGAACAATTTCTATCCATATTTACTTTTCCCACATATGCACATATTCCTTTTTCCTCAAGAAAATTCATTAGAAGTTCTGTAGCTTCAACATGAATTGTAGCAAAAATAACTGCTCTTGTTGTTCCTTCTTTATATAATTCATCTGTAAACTCTTTATATATTTTTGAAGCATAATCTATATCCTTAAACTTTGATTCTTCTGGGAACGTATATGTTTCAAGCCATGGAATTAACTCTTTATCATATCCCATACCTTTATTTGCAAATTGAGGTGCATGAGTATGCAAATCAACAAAACCTGGAATTATTAGATTTTCTCCATAATCCTTTATTTTTATGTCTTTCAATGTCTGAGGCAGATTTTTGTACACTCCCTCAATAACCTTTCCCTTAACTACCAGGTATCCATTTTCAATTATATTGAACTTATCACTTGTTTCAGTATATATAATATTTCCTTTTAATACTTTAATATCTTCTTTGAATATTTCCATACATTCTCACCTCGTTTTATTCATTTATAGCTTTAATATCCTATTTTTTCATTTATTAACTACATTATATGTAATAGTATTATATTTATCAAATCTAATACTTTATAAAAGAAAATGACAACATATTGTTTTTAAC
>CAZPRO010000266.1:0-3103 GCA_964588775.1 uncultured Clostridium sp. | reverse complement strand
TTTATGGAGAATATATAAAAATAAGAAATGAAGCTACAGGCTGGAGTCTATAGAGTAAAATTGATTATGGAAATCATGATTCCAATATTTGTAGGCAAAGTAAAAAGTGAAATATTTAATTTATTTGGGTTAATGATAGTGGTTAGTTGTTGAAAATATATATCAATAATGCTATAATATAGAAAAATGAAAAAAACTACATAACGGTTGATTTTGCAAAATAATTTTTGAATATTTGTGTTAAATGAAGAGGAGGAGTATATTTTATGAAGGATTTTTTTAAGAATCAAAAAATCATGTGTTTTATTGTAGGATTAGCAGCTGGGACTTTGGGGTTAAAAGTACTAAAAAGCAAGACAGCAAAAAAATTATATGTATCTACTTTAGCAAATGGAATGAAGTTACAACAGGATGCACAGCAAATGTTTGAAACAATGAAAGAAGATGCTGAAGATATGTGCTATGAAGCTCAACAAAAAGCAGCTAAGGTTAAAGCAGCATTAGAAAACTAAAAAATAATATATTTATAATCTATAAAAGTACACCTAAAGCTATTTTAGTGATAGCTTTATGGTGTTTAATTTTATATTGAATATATATTTTTGAAAGGAGGAAGCATAGATATGAAATATAAAGTTATTCATGATATGCCGGGAAGAATTAGAGTCAGAGCAGGAAATCTTGCATTTAATATTAATCAGAGTTATGCTATAGAACATATTCTTGGACAATATGAATTTGTTCAGAATGTAAAATCATCACATATTACAGGAAGTATATTAGTACAATATGATGCAGATAAGAAAAATGAAATTTTAAGTGCAATTAATGAAATTGATGTAAAAAATCTTCTCGAAATAAAAGAAACAGCTGGTACAAAAGAAATAGATTTAGAATTTAAAAATACATTAATTACTATGGTTGGAATACGAGTTTTGAGAAAGTTATTCCTGCCCATAGGGCTAAAAAAGATTTTTGTTTTATTTAGAGCTGTTAAATTTATAAAGTATGGGTTAAGCAGCTTATTTAAAGGAAAAGTTAATGTTGAAGTTCTTGATGCTGCATCAATTGTGGCTGCAATATCACAGAAAGAATATTCAACAGCAAGTTCAATTATGTTTTTATTAAGTATATCTGAATTATTAGAAGATTACACAAAGAAGAAGAGTAAAAGTGAACTTACAAACAGTTTGGCAATAAATTTAGACAATGTATGGGTGGATAATGGTAGTGAAGAAAAGCAGATTCCATTATCACAATTAAAAGTAGGAGATATAGTTGTTATACATACAGGCAGTATGATACCTGTAGATGGTATTATTGTTAATGGCCAAGCTATGATTAATCAATCTACAATGACTGGAGAACCATTAGCTGTTAAAAAGGAAACTGAAGATATAGTTTATGCTGGTACAGTTGTGGAAGAAGGAATGATAAAAGTTGAAGTAAGATCTCTTACAAGTGAAAGCAGAATTAATAAAATAATTGAACTAATAGATAATTCAGAAAAGCTTAAAGCTGATATTCAGGGAAAAGCAGAAAGACTTGCAGATGGAATAGTACCATTTAGTTTTATTGGTGCAGGATTGACATTTGCTATTACAAGAAATATAACCAAGACATTAGCTATATTATTGGTTGATTATTCATGTGCAATAAAATTATCAACACCAATTTCAGTAATTTCAGCTATGCGAGAAGCTTCATTACATAAAATTATGATAAAAGGTGGTAAATATTTAGAATCTTTAAGTGAAGCTGATACTATTGTATTTGATAAAACTGGTACATTAACAGTTGCATCTCCAAAAGTTGCTAAAGTAATACCATTTGATAATTTTGAAAAAGACTATGTATTAAAAACAGCAGCATGCCTTGAAGAACATTTTCCACATAGTGTGGCAAGAGCAATTGTAAATAAAGCAGAAGAAGAAAAATTATATCATAAAGAAGAACATGCTGAAGTGGAATATGTTGTTGCTCATGGTATTGCATCTTCAATAAATGGTAAAAAAGCAGTTATAGGAAGTTATCATTTTGTATTTGAAGATGAAAAGGTAAAACTACTAAAGAAACATATGAAGTTAATAGAAAAAGAAAGCCAGGGATATTCTGTTATTTATCTTGCAATAGGAGGAAAACCAGCTGGTTTTATATGTATAGAAGATCCTGTACGTAAAGAAGCAAAAAGTATAATTGCAGATTTGAAGAGGAATGGAATAAAAAATGTAATAATGCTTACAGGGGATGGAGAACAGACAGCAGAAAAAGTTTGTAATGAGCTTGGTATAGATAAGTATTATGCTCAAGTGCTTCCGGAAGATAAAGCACAAATAATTGAGAAACTTAAAGAAGAAGGACATATAGTTGTTATGGTAGGAGATGGAATTAATGATTCACCAGCATTAGCAGCTGCTAATGTTTCAATTGCAATGAAAGATGGATCTGATATAGCAAGAGAAGTTGCTGATATAGCTTTAATGAATTCAGATCTTTCTCAAATAGTTACAGCAAGAATTTTGGGACAAAGATTAATGAAAAAAATAAGCATAAACTATAAGAGGATAGTAACAATTAATACTTCATTAATAGTTTTTGGATTATTAGGCTATATAAAGCCAACAACTTCTGCTGTTATTCACAATTTGTCTACTATGGCCATAAGTGCAGATAGTATGAGACGTTGTTTTAAGTAAAATTATTAACTATATAAGTTTAGTTAATTTATTTGTCCTCATAGAAAAACATAAAAAAATATTAACAAAAATGAGATAAAAAGTATTGTCTGATTGAGAATTATTTTCAAATAGATAGTGCTTTTTTATTTATGGGTTTTAGTCTGGATAATAGTGAAGTTAAAAGCACAATTAATGTTGAAAAAGGATGTCTATTTAGAGACAAATGCAAGTTTTGTGAGGAAATATATGGAAGAGAAAAACCAAAATTAAAAGAAGTAAATGAAAATCATGAAATTGCATATCATTTATTTTAATTAGTTAAAATATAGATAAGAAATTTTTAAGGCAAAACATAAAAGATAATATTATCTATAGCCTGCCTTAATTTAGAAGAGAAATTAAGACAGGCTGCCATTAAAATAATA
>CAZPRO010000265.1:0-3117 GCA_964588775.1 uncultured Clostridium sp. | reverse complement strand
TTCTTAATTCTTTTAAAATCATTATAAAAGTAACTGCTACAGACAATATTTCTGCTATAGGTCCTGAATATAGTACTCCTTCAACACCTGTTAATCTACATAATATTATCATTATTGGAATTATAAACAATATCTGCTTACACACTGTTAAAATCATTGATTTTACAGGCTGACCTATTGATTGAAAAAATATACTTGTTGTCATTTCAAAGCCTGCAAAAATGCAAAGTAATAAAAATATCCTAAATGATTTTAGTGCAAACTCATTATAAAGAGCATTATTTATTCCAAATAAATTTATTATACTCTGAGGGAAAACTTGAAATACAACAAAACCTATTAATGCTGCTAATGATGATATTTTTACAAGCATTAAATATACTTCTTTAACTCTTTTTAAATTTCCTGAGCCGTAATTGTAGCCTGCTATAGGTTGACCACCTACAGCAATCCCAATTAATACTCCCATAAGTATTTCATTTACCTTCATAACAATTCCCATAGATGATAATGGTATATCACTTCCATAAACAGACTGCTGACCATATCGTGAAAGTAAAATATTACTTGCAACAACTAATATAGTTACTGATAACTGTGTAACAAAACTTGATAATCCAAAGAACATTATACTTTTTGCAGTATTGAAATCTATTTTTAGCAGTTCACTTCTAAATTTAATATTTCTAAACTTTTTAACATAACTAATACATACTAAAAATGATGATAACTCTCCAATTACTGTTGCTATAGCAGCTCCCTTTATTCCCATATTAAAACCAAAGATAAATATAGGATCAAGAATAACATTCATAATTGCACCTATACTAATAGCAGCCATTGAATACTTAGGATTTCCATCTGCACGTATTATTGATGTAAAGCCTGCTGCACACATGAAGAAAGGAAAGCCTAATGTTGATATTTTCAAATAGTCATATGCATATGAAAAATTATTCTCAGTTGCTCCCAAAGTCCAAAGTATGTTTTTCATAAATGCAAAAGTAACTGCCATTATTATAAGACCACATAATATAAATAAACTTAATGCAGTTCCTGCTGTTTTTTCTGCATCTTTTATGTTCTTTTGTCCAAGCTTTATGCTATAAAAAGCAGCTGCACCATCTCCAATCATAAGTGAAATACCCATTGCTAAGATTTCTACCGGAAATGCTATATTAGTTGCTGCATTTCCAATATAACCAACTCCACGACCAATAAAAATCTGATCAACTGTAATGTATAATGCATTTACTACCATTGCAATAACACATGGAATTGAAAATTTTAAAATTAACTGCACCAGCTTTCCTTGTTCCATTTCATGTGCGTATTGTTTCATGCTTTCTTCCATTTATAACACCTCTTTCTTGTTTCTAAATGAAAGATTACACCATACAGTAACTGGAGAGTCAACAAAATTATTTTTAATTTTCTAATCATTTTATACTATTAAGCATCTTTTATTGGTACAATTAGCTGAGTGACATAATTATTTTCATTTGATGTGCTAACAATATCCACAAGATAATTATCAATAGCCGGCCCACAAACTTTAAATCCATTTTCTTTAATGTACTTAAACATCTTTCTGTATAGTTCTATTAATTGACTATAGTTTCCATAATGATAAGCTGTAACTGCTTTAAATCCTCCGAATTTTTTTACCAATCCTGGAATTTCTTTTTGCTCCGAAATAACAGCACATACTTCAATATTATAATCATGCTTATCTTCCTTTTCAAAATCTATGCAGCTGTCATAATATAAAGCCATTACATTTTTTATAAGATGAAATTTATTTTTTTCTATAAGCGACATAAGTCTGCAATATCTAACTGCAAATTCCTCCTGAGAACAGTCACCTTTATCACTTAAATATGCTACATAAGAAACAGGAATATATTCAATTTTAATTTCACTATCATATTGTTTATTTTCACATTGTTTTGTTTCATTTAAGCAAAATTGTAATTTTTCTTTTAATCTAATAAGATCACTAATTTTATTATCTATTTCAGTGCATTTTTCACTTATCTTTTTTTGATTATAATTCATATCTTCACGTCCAAGCAGAATTTTAATTTCTTTTAATGAAAATCCAGCTTCTTTAAAATATTTAATTATAACTATTAATGTAAGCTGATCTGCACAATAATATCTATATCCGCTTTCCGTATCAATTCTTTTAGGTTTTAATAATCCTATTTCATCATAATATCTCAAGGTTTTTATTGATATATTTGATATTTCTGATACTTCTCCTATTCTATAAAATTTTTCTTCACAATTCATAGTTTTCCCCTAACCTAAGTATACTTATTAAATAAATCTGTTCAATTTATCTAAATTTATAAGCTTTTCTTCAAAATAATCATTTACTTTTTATAAACATAACTATATACTGCATCTTTAAATACATTATACTCATTTTCATCAATTTCACTTTTATAACTCATAATTTTTAAAGGAATTTCCTTTCTTCCCTCTTCATATGATGGCTGAATATATTTATAATCATTAAGGAAGAATCCCATTCTTTGATAAAAATTAATTCTTGCTTTTGTAATTTTATCTTCAGGATATTCAACTTCAAGTATCACTTTATTATTCGCTGAATCAAGAAAATCCTTTAACATCCTGCTTCCTATCTTATTATTTCTATAACCTTTTTTCACTGCAAAATGTTCTATGATAAATTCTTGTTGTAATTAGGTTCCAACACAAAATCCAACAAGCAAATATTGAGAACAATTGCACTTTATATTAACCAACACATTTATATGTAAATCATAATTTGTCGCGAATCTTGAGCATGAAAATGGCAAAAAAGCATGAACAGACTTAAAAAATTTGCACATGAAACATCAGCACTTAAAGCTATCCCTTCAATACTTATTCCATTCTGATCCAGCAATAATTAATAGTTTTCATAAAAAATAGATATATTAATTATCAGAATTATGTTATAAAACTCAGAAGAGACATGCAATGAAATTTAAATTTTAATGCATGTCTCTTCTTTTCGGTGATTTACCACTAACCTGTAAATACCTAAAATATTATAAACTTTTTCTTATTTCTTCAGCAGCCTGTACAAGATTTTTAAGACTTGCC
>CAZPRO010000264.1:0-3132 GCA_964588775.1 uncultured Clostridium sp. | reverse complement strand
ACATTTTATAGTAAACCTATTGCCAAAACGTGGTTTTTGTGGTAGAATAGTTTCTATAAAAAGCAGTTTTATGTCGAGGTGGTGCTATGAAATTAATTGTGTCTTGCTTTATTAGTTTAACTCTGTTATTTAATTTGAGTTTTGCTAGTGCAATTAATGGTAACAATTTACTTAAAGAAGCTGATAGCGAACTGTTAGAAGCGCTAGATACCGGCATGGGTCCCGGAATGGAAGCTCTTTTGCTAATGGTCTATAAAGTAGGTTATTGCTTAGCAATAATAGTTACAGTAGTCTTAGCAATTAAACTGTTGCTTACTGACTCTAGGCGTAAAGCTGAGGTAAAAGCTGCTATTTTACCATATTTAATCGGATTACTTTTATTAATAGCCGGTGTACCTATCGCTATTAAAGTAATAGAAGCATATACAATATTATTTTAGGGAGGAATTAATTATGAAAAAATTAATTAAAGTTTTAAGTTTAGTACTAGTAATGGTAATGATTATTGCACCGGTTGCGTCTTTTGCATCTTTTACTGTTGATGAAGGGGATTTAGGAGGATTAAATGATAAAGCTAATACTATTGGCAGTGGAATTTATGGGCTTTTGAGGACTATTGCTATTATAGTTGCAGTATGTATGGTGTGTTATATGGCTATTCAATGGTTCCTTGCTACTCCGTCTAAGAAGGCTGAATTAAAAGGTAGAATGTGGTCTATGTTAATCGGTGTTGTTCTTCTAATCGGTGGTGTTGCTATTCTTAATGCTCTTGCAAGTGTTGTTGATAGTACTGTTGAAACTATTCAATAACATTACGACTAAATAAAATTTAATGGAAGGAGGAGATATAATGAAAAAAGTGGTTAAGTGTTTATTGCTTTTTACTTTATGTTTTCTTCTTCTTTTTAATTCTACAGCTTTTGCTAATTCAGCAATATACGAATATTTTTCAGGTGGTGGAAAAGATAATTTAGATATTGAAACTGTAACTTCTGGTGTATATAGCTTTTTATATACTTGCGGAGTTATACTCGCAGTTTGTATCTTGGTTACGATAGCGATTTCTTATATGGTTGCTACTCCTAACAAGAGAGCTATATTGAAAGAACGATTAATTTATTACTTTATAGGAGTTATATTCTTGGTCGGTGGATTAGCATTCTTAAGAATTTATGAAAAGGCTGCTAAAGATGTTGGAAGTATTGTTTATAATGGTGGTTCTTCTTCGCCTATCGATAGAGTTCATGAAGATGATCAAAGAGTAGTGAATTTAGAGGATTTAATGGCTGTTTCGTATTCTGAAATTAGAGAAATGGATTATGAAACTTTAAAGGACTATGTAAATGATTTAGATGATGCGCGAAGAGAATTGATAAATGCTTTTAACAAAGAACAAGAAGGTGGTTTAGCCTCTGGTCAACAGCAAGATTTAGAGAGGTCAGAAGACCAGTTGACATTTGCACGAAAACATTTAACTGAGTTATATGAACAACAACCAAAAGATGGACCAATACATCAAAAAGATGAGGATGAAGAAAAAACAAGTGAATCCTAAAAATAAATTACAAAATTTAAAAGGATATGAATTCATATCCTTTATCCATATAATGGAGGTGAAAAAATGAATACATATATGATACCTCGAGAGGCTACCAATGAAAATAGGTTCCTATTTTTCTCTCAAGAGGCTCTTATCTTTACTCTCATTGGTTTTGTTTGTGGATTATTTTTCGTAGGATTATTTACTATATTAGCTGGATTATGCGAAACTGAAAAGCTTAAATATATTGGTTGGATAATTTGTATTTTATTTTCAATTATTGGATATTGTTTAGGTGCTTTTAAGCTTCCGGAATCTACCGCTTTCGACTTTCTAAAAAAAGCCGGTGGCGAATCTGCTTATACTATTGCTAAGCGTGTATTAAAATTCAAAAGGAACAGAAAGATATATATTTTTGAAAGGAGTTAGTCCAAATGACCGACTTAGAAAAAGGCTCTTTAATTATATTATGTGCCGTTATTGTTTGTATTATAATTTTCCTTTGCTTTATGCTTTATTTTACAAAGAAAAAAGATCAGAATAAAAATAAGAAAGATGAGACTGCTCCTAAATTAAAGCATGGGATGCCATATGAAGACATAAAGAAATTCTTGCCGTTTGATGATATTAAGGATAACATGATTGTCCAAGAAAACGGTGAAAGATTTACTATGGTTGTTGAATGTGAAGGAATTAATTATTATCTTATGTCTGAAGCTGAAAAGATAGCTGTTGAAGAAGGATTTATCCAGTTTTTAAATTCACTTCGCTTCCCTATCCAGATTTATGTTCAAAGTAGAACTATAAATTTGGATGAAAGTATTAATTCATACAAAGAACGTCTTCAAAAGCAGACGGATGAATTTAATAAACTACTTGATACATTTAGTACTTTGGACTCTCAAGGGGCGTCCCAAGATAAGCTTTTAGAAGTAGGTTTGCTTTTAGAGAAAAAAGAAAAAGCATTAGATTATACCAAAGATTTAATAGATAATATTTCTTATTTAACCCAAAATTCAAACGTATTACAGAAAAAGTATTATATTGTAGTATCTTATCATATTAGCGAACTTGGACTTATTAATAATTTCGACTCTGCTGAAATGTTTAAATTGGCTTACACAGAATTAACGAATCGTGCTGAAAGTATTAGGGGCGGTATTTATTCTTGTGGAATAGAATCTCATATACTAAATACTGCTGAACTTACTGAAGTTATGTATATAGCTATAAATCGTGACGATTCGGATATCTTTAATATAAAGAAAGTTGTAGACTCCGATATTCTATCTATTTCTACTACTGCTCGTGATGTAATGTTTAAGAGACAAGATTTAGCAAAAGAAGAACGACGTGCTCGTGAATTACAAGAAGAAAAGGAACGCCAAATAAGAATGGAAATAGAACGAAAAATGGAAATAGACGATAATAAAAATTATGATAGTGTTGATAGTTCAACAATGCTTTAATAATTATTAAAGCTAAAGAAAGGATAGATTTCTTATGAAGACTAACTATTTAAATACCGTTGATGATATGCGTTTACGTACAAATCAAGAAGATGAAGATATAATCTATGACACCGATAGGAA
>CAZPRO010000263.1:0-3145 GCA_964588775.1 uncultured Clostridium sp. | reverse complement strand
TACGGCAGAGTAATATATCATTATTTAGTAATCTACTTGTTTGTGGTGAATGCAAAGCAAGATTAACAATAAAAAGAAAAAAGCGGATGAAAAATTATAAACCTTTTTATAATTGCATAGATTATGAATTAAAAGGAATCAAGGGGTGTGGACATACATCTAATTTCATCTGGGAAGATATTTTAATAGATTTTATTAAAGAGAAACTTGATTTTTTAGTAAAAAATAATTATAAAGAACTTAAATCAAAATTAAAACAAAAAAATTCCGTTGAAGATAGTAAAGCTAATGCAAAAGAATTTAAGTCTATTGAAAATAAGATAAAAGATCAAATAAATACATCAACTATACTGTTGGAGCAGTACACTAAAGGTAATGTAGGTGAAATGCAGTACAGAATGCAGAATGAAAATATTGAAAAAAAATTAAAGTATTTAGTAGGCAGAAAAGAAGAACTAGAGAAGATTATTAACAAAAAAGATGATATAAAAAGTGAAGAAAAGCTCCTTATAGGTGGAATAAATGATCTTCTTGAAACCAAGACTGAAAACTGGAATAATGCAATGATGAAATCAATAATAGATAGCATAATTATTTATATTGATGGAACTATTTATATACATTTTAAATATTTAAATTATAAGTGATGCACATTATATATTTTGTAATTAAAATGATGTAGCATAGATTATAAAAGGTCTATGCTATATTTTTACAAAAATTTTAAAAACTTTTAAGTAATATCTAATTAGGATATAATAAAAATAAGATTTTAAAAGAAGTAAGGAAGAAAGAAGATGGAAATTGATTTTTTAGGTGGAGCTTTAGAAGTTGATGGAAGTTCTATATTACTTAATATTGATAATAAAAATATTTTAATGGATGCTGGAATAAGACAGAGTGCATCAAAGGATAGCATTCCTAATTTTAGAGATATACAGGATTATGGTGGAATTGATGTAATAGTAATAAGTCATGCCCATTTGGATCATATAGGGTGTCTTCCTATAATAAGTAAAGAATATCCAAATGCAAGAATATATATAAATAACATGACAAAGGATTTGTTAAGAGTATTATTATATGATAGTTTAAAGATAATGAATAATAGGGATGGAGAAATTCCATTATATGCAGAAATAGATGTTAAAAATACATTAGATAGAATATTTACAATAAATTATGAGGTTAAGTTTCCTATATTTGAGGATATGTATATAACCTTTTACAATGCAGGGCATATAGCAGGTGCAGCATGTATTTACATACAGTCAAAGGAAGGAGCATAATTTTATTCTGGTGATTTTTCAGTATTTTCACAAAGGACAGTGGAAGGTGCTAAAATACCAAAATTAAGACCAGATGTGGCTATACTGGAATCCACATATGGAGATAGATTACATTCTAACAGGGAAATTGAAGAAAAGGCATTAGTAAATGTAGTGAACAAATGTATAGAAAGACAAGGGAAAATGATAATACCAGCCTTTGCACTTGGAAGAGCACAGGAAGTTCTTCTTATATTAAAAAGTGCTATTAACAAGGGCAGTATGAAAAAAGTTAAAATATACGTAGATGGAATGGTTAGAGACATTAACAGAACATACAAAAACAATCCATTATATTTAAGAAATTCTCTAGGTAAAAAAATACTTAGGGGAATCAGCCCATTTTATGATGAGAACATTATTGAAGTAAAGAATAATGATAACAGAGATGAAATTTTATCTAAAAAGGAAACTGTAATTATTGTATCAAGTTCAGGAATGCTGACAGGAGGACCAAGTACATTTTATGCAGAAAAAATTGCAGCAATGGAAAATGGGTATATTGTAATTACAGGGTATCAGGATGAAGAATCTCCAGGTAGAAAAATATTGGATTTGTTAGAACAAAGTGAAGATAGTGAAACATATCTTAATATAAATAACTTGAATATTCCTGTTAAATGTACAATAAAAAAGGTAGGGTTATCTGCTCATGCAGATAAGAATGAAATAAAGGGTCTTATTCAAAGAATTTCTTCAAGAAATATATGTCTTGTTCATGGAAATGAAGAAGTAGTAAAGCAGTTAGGAAAAGAAATAAGTAATGAATTTATAGGAAGAGTGTTTACACCTGAATGTGGAGAAAAAATAAAAATTAATTTTTTGAAGTTAAGTTTAGAAAATTAAAATTAGTTACTTAAGGGACTGTTGCACTAAGCAAATTAGTAAACAGTTCCTTTATATTTTTATGGATGCCAATATCATCAAAGCAGTAAGTATTATACTAAACTATATTAAATTTGGTTAGATTCCTCTTGAAATTTAAATAAAAAACTATTTTAAGTATGAAATGCCTACTCCCTATGGGGAGTAGGCAGATTAATGTAGCTTGCTTTTCTAATTTATGATTATATGATATAATTTTTTGAAGCATTTTTGTAAAAAATATTAATAGTAATTAAAAACTATAAAAAAATTTAAGGAGGAGTATTTTTATGTCAAAAAATATGATATGGATTACTGGGGCAGATGGACACATTGGGCATGCACTTAAAAAACTGTTACCTGAAGGTGGGTATAATCTTCTTTGTACTAATCACAAAGATGTTGATGTAACAGATGCACAGGCTGTAATGCTTTATGCAGATATGAACAGACCTGATGTAATAATAAATTGTGCAGCTATTACAGATCCTGAACAATGTGAACAAAATCCAGAAGCAGCTTATAAAGTAAATGCAATTGGTGCACGCAATATGGCAGCAGCAGCACAACGAATAAATGCTAAAATTATACAGATATCAACAGATGATGTTTTTGATGGAAATAGTGAAGTACCTTATAATGAATTTGATATTCCAGTTCCACGTTCAATTTATGGGAAATCAAAACTAGCAGGTGAAAATATGGTAAGCAGCTTATGTTCACGCCATATAATTATCCGTTCTTCATGGATATATGGCACAGGACGTGATTTTGTTCATACTTTTATGAATGCAGAAGGAATTTTAAATGTGTCTGCAAATGAAGCAGCTGTTCCTACAAGTGCAAAAGAATTGGCTAAAACCATTATTGAATTATTAAAGGGTTCCAATTATGGAATATTTCATGTAGTGTGTACTGGAGGTTCTGTTACTCGTTATGAATATGCTGAAATG
>CAZPRO010000262.1:1267-3148 GCA_964588775.1 uncultured Clostridium sp. | reverse complement strand
GTTAAAAAAGGAATAGAAAAATTTAAAAATTGTGGTGCAGATTATTTAATAGCAATTGGCGGAGGTTCTTCTATAGATACTGCAAAAGCAATTGGAATAATAATAAATAATCCTGAATTTTCAGATGTAAGAAGTCTTGAAGGAGCAGTTATTACAAATAATAAGTGTGTTCCAATAATAGCAGTTCCAACAACAGCAGGTACTGCAGCAGAAGTTACAATAAATTATGTTATTACTGATGAAGAAAGAAAGAGAAAATTTGTATGTGTTGATCCACATGATATTCCTGTTATTGCAGTTGTAGATTCAGATATGATGGCTTCAATGCCAAAAGGTCTTACTGCATCAACTGGTATGGATGCATTGACTCATGCAATAGAAGGTTATATTACAAAGGGAGCATGGGAATTAACAGATACCCTTCATTTAAAAGCTATAGAAATTATTGCACGTTCACTTAGAGGTGCAGTTAATAATGATTCTAAGGCAAGAGAAGATATGGCACTTGGACAATATGTTGCAGGCATGGGATTTAGCAACGTAGGTCTTGGAATTGTGCATGGTATGGCACATCCTTTAGGTGCTTTTTATGATACTCCTCATGGAATCGCAAATGCAGTAATTCTGCCATATGTAATGGAATTTAATGCTCCGGAAACAGGCGAGAAATATAAAGAAATCGCAAGAGCAATGGGAGTTAAGGATGTAGATAATATGTCTGTAGATGAATACAGAAAGGCTGCTGTTGATGCAGTTAAAAAACTTTCAGAAGATGTTGGAATTCCTAAGACTTTAAGAGAAATTGGAGTTAAGGAAGAAGATTTACCTGCTTTATCAGAGTCAGCTTTTGCAGATGCATGTACTCCAGGAAATCCTAGAGAAGTAACTGTTGATGATCTTTATAATCTATATAAATCTATATATTAAAAACTAAAAGCTCAGAAATAATTAAGTCTTTTGATCATTTCTGAGCTTTAAATTAGTGTTGCTAAAAATATAAATCATGTTTTATATTGCGAGTAATTGGAAAATATTCTACAATTATAATTAGTTGGAGTATTTTTATGTGAAGGCAAAATGAGGAAGTATGAAAAAGAATATGTATTAAAAATGTTGCTATTTATAGGTTATAATAATGTTTTGAATAGGCTTTACCTGTTTTATGTAAATTTCTATTTCTATAATTTGGTGGTAAAATAATAAATGGGTGGTTTATATGGATTATAAAATACGAGAATTAAGACAAAGCGAAGTTGAAATATTAGATGTGTTCTTGTATGAAGCAATATATATTCCTGAAGGTGTTACAGCACCATCAAGAGATATAGTTAAGCAACCAGAGTTGCAAGTATATGTTACAAACTTTGGAAAGCAGAAAGGTGACATTTGTTATATTGCTGAAGTTCAGAATAAAATAGTTGGTGCAGTTTGGGTTCGTATTATGGATGACTATGGACATATTGATGATGAAACACCATCATTTGCTATTTCTCTTCTTAAAGGATATAGAAATTATGGCATAGGAACTGAAATGATGAAAAGGATGCTTTTAGAACTGAAAAAGCAGGGATATAAGCAGGCATCATTGGCAGTTCAGAAGATGAATTATGCAGTTCGTATGTATAAAAAAGTTGGCTTTGAAATCATTAATGAGAACGCTGAAGAATATATTATGATGTGCAGACTGTAGTCTTTTTTTCAGATGAAAGGGATATGAAAATATATATATTCATTATGTGTGTATGATGGTGCATGCTACAAAAAAGATGACAAGTAATTAAAATTTAGTAAATAAATATTAAATAATACAAGGAGAGGTATTATGAAAAAATTATTTATCAGAATGTTAGGCATTGTTATGGCTTTTAGCTTATGTGCCTG
>CAZPRO010000262.1:0-1167 GCA_964588775.1 uncultured Clostridium sp. | reverse complement strand
GATGGAACTGAAACATGGACAGATGAAGAGGGTGTTCAATGGAATGAAACTGTAAAGTAGTGCATATTAGATATATTTTTAATAAGGATAAATAGCATTATGTTATAATTAACTCATAATTCTTAAAAGTAGGTGAGGCTGTTATGACAATTAAGAAAGGAAAATATATGAAAGATAATAGAATTAGAAATTATGTTATATGGAGCTATGCAGTATTCTGGGCAATGGTTCTTGGAATCTGTGGTACAGCCAGTATGGTTTTTCATTGCACACCAGTAGTTATGAGAATCTTATCCAATGTTTGTGCATGGGCGCCAACCATAGTATTACTCTGTGGTTTCAAATATTTTTGCCCAAACCAGACTGTTGCTGGATTTTATAAGAAAGCATTTGGAGCAAAAATAAATCTAAGATCTTTAATTATTGCATCATTAATCACCTTAGGAGCAACTATTGTAACAGTATTTATTGTTTCAATAATTCAGGGTAATGCATTTGCTTCTTATTGGGATCTTGGAGTATATCCTTTTTGGATTTCTTTCTTATTCTCCATTACAACAGGTCCCACAGGGGAAGAATCAGGATGGAGGGGATATCTTAGAATATTATTAAATGAGAAATATAGCTTTTTTAAATCATGTGTATTACAGGGAGTAATTTGGGCATTTTGGCATACAGTTCTTTGGTTTGTAGATTCAGATTATATGGGATGGCAGATGATACCATATGTTATGTCAAATGTTGTAGTTATGGTGGGATTATGTTTCTTAATTAATAATTTTATGAGAAAGAATGATAATCTGGTTTATGGAATTATTATTCATTTCTGTTTTAACTTTTTATACTGTTTCCTTAAGGTAGATATATTGTTTTACATTATATTATCAGTTGTATATTTGATAATTATTGGCATTATTTGTGCAAAAATAAACTTAAATAGAACAAAAAAAGTTAAAGAATATGTATAATATTGATTATGTGAAGAAAAAGCCTGTTATATAAAAAGTATAATGGAGATGCTAAAATAAACTTTAATACAAAATCAAGGAATTATAAAAATAATATAAATTTTATTAAAAGTGAGGATATATAGGAAAATATGTATTCTTGCTTTTTTTATAACAATCATTAAAAATAAAAGAATATTGAAGGAAAAATTCTTAAATA
>CAZPRO010000261.1:0-3182 GCA_964588775.1 uncultured Clostridium sp. | reverse complement strand
GACTGATGCCAATATGGTTACTAATATTGACTTTGCTGCTACGGCAGGAGCATTTAAGGGTGGTACTGGTGAATATGTGGCTTTGTTTGAGCCAACAGCTTCAGTGATGGAAAAAGATGAAAGTGGATATATTGTAGCATCAGTAGGAGAAGAGTCAGGAACAATTCCGTACACATGCTTTTTTGCAACAGAGTCATATATGAAGGAAAATCCAAAAATAATTCAAAAGTTTACAGATGCCATATATAAAGGTCAGCAATGGTATTTTACCCATTCAAGTGAAGAAATAGCAGATAGTATTATTGGTTATTTTCCTGGAACTGACAGGGAAATAATAATAGCGGTCATTGAAAATTATAAGAAGATTGATGCTCTTTCTCATACTCCACAAATTAAAGAAGAGGAAATGAACAGACTTATGGATATAATAATTGAATATGACAGCAGTCTTATACCAGAAAAACCTCAATTCAGCACTATTGTTGATAATTCTTATGCAGAAAATTCTATAAAATAATGTTACATGGGATTAAAATGTGGTGAAAGTTATGGAAACATTATTAAAGATAGATAATATATCAATGAATTATCATACTATAAATGAAGAGACAGAGGCATTAAAAAATGTAAATTTTCAAGTGAAAAATGGAGAATATATTTCTATACTGGGACCATCAGGCTGTGGGAAATCAACATTATTAAATATTATAAGCGGGCTGCTTCAGCCAACAAGAGGAAAAGTTTTATATAAAGGTGAAGACATAGAAAAACATTTAGACAAAATAGGATATATGTTTCAGAAAGACCATTTGTTTGAATGGTACACAGTATGGGACAATGTTATTTTAAGCTTAAAGATAAAGAACAAGTTAATGGATGAAAATAAAAACAGGGTAAATAAACTTTTGGAAGCCTATGGATTAAGCAGATTTAAAACTCATTATCCAAGTCAGCTTTCAGGGGGAATGAGGCAGAGGGTTGCTCTTATAAGGACTTTAGCCCTTGATCCAGATATACTTTTTTTAGATGAACCTTTTTCAGCACTTGATTACCAATCAAGGCTCATGGTATGTGATGATGTACACGAAATAATAAAGAAAGAGAAAAAGACTGCGCTTATGGTAACCCATGATATAAGTGAAGCTATTTCAATGTCAGATAAAGTTATTGTATTAAGCAAAAGGCCCAGCAGTATAAAATCTATAATTGAAATAGACTTTGGTAATGATAAAGATTCAACTCCTTTTGAAAGGCGTAAAAAAGCACAATTCAAAGATTACTTTGATTTGCTGTGGAAGGAGATGGATACAAATAATGAATAATTTAAATGAAAAAGCAGTAAGCTTAGAGCATGAACAATTTCTTTCCAAAGTAAAAAGAAACAAAAGAAAAATTGTTATAAGCAGAGTGTTACTTCTTGTAATGTTTATTATAGTATGGCAGGCAGCAGCAAATTTAAAATGGATAGATGTATTTTTAACTTCCAGTCCTGAAAAAGTTATAGAATCATTTTTATCATTGATGGAAAGTGGTGAACTTTTAAGGCATATTGGTATAACATGTTATGAAACTATAATAGGCTTTATTCTTGGAACCATAATAGGAATAATAGCTGCAGTTATTTTGTGGTGGTGTCCTTTTGTTTCAAAAGTTTTGGAACCATACATTGTTGTATTAAATGCTTTACCTAAAGTAGCTTTAGCTCCAATTATAATTTTCTGGATTGGTAATGGAATGGCTTCAATAATTGTTATTACACTTTTAATATCAGTAGTAACTACAATAATAACAATATTAACAGGTTTTGGTGAAATTGAAGAAGAAAAAATAAAGCTTATGCATACTTTTAGAGCAAGCAAGCTTCAGATTTTAAGATATCTTGTATTTCCATATTCAATACCTGTATTTATTTCAGCATTAAAAATCAATGTAGGTTTGTCATGGGTTGGTGTAATTATGGGAGAATTTCTTGTTGCCAAAGAAGGTCTTGGATTTTTAATTATTTATGGAGGCCAGGTAGCTCAGCTTGATATGGTAATGATGAGTATAGTTATTCTTTCTGTAATTGCATTTTTAATGTATGAAGCTGTTGCAATAATTCAAAAGAAAATCAACAGAGAAAAAGAAATCTGAAAATAAAATTGGTGCTTTAAGCTATGTTTTAAGTTAAAGCACCAATTCTATTTACTTCTTATTAAAAAAATAATGATTTAAGTAAGAATATGGTAATCTTGTCATATACATTTTAAATCAAAAATTGAAATAATAAAAAATGATAAATAATTATATTACCAAGTAATTTATTGGTAAATACCAATTTTTCATGGAGAATTTTTATATATTCTACAACTTTATTGATAAAAATTTATTATTTAATGCAAACTATAAGAAAGATGATAATTATTTTTGTGATAGAATATATTAAAAATATTATAAGAAAAGGAGTAGATACAGATGAAAAAGATAAAAGAATATGCAATTATAACAATAGGAATAATAATAGTAGCCATATCATTAGAATTCTTCTTTTTTCCTAATAATATAGCATCTGGAGGAGTTTCAGGATTGGCCCTTGTAATAAATAAGATGTTGGGTATAAATACAGGAATAATAATGAATATATGCAATATAATACTATTTGCAGCTGCATTTGTGTTTATAGGAGGCAGCTTTGGAGTGAAAAGTATTTATGCTGCTTTTGGACTTTCAATTTTGCTTTCATTATATGAAAATAATTTTCAGGTTATGGCATTTACAGATAATCTTTTTCTTGCATCCATATTTGGAAGTGCACTTTTAGCATTAGGAAGTGCAATAATGCTTACTCAGAATGCAACAACAGGAGGAACAAGTATTGTTGCTAAAATATTGAACAAATATTTTAATATAGATTTTGGAAAAGGGCTTCTAATAAGTGATTCAATTGTAACTATTCTTGCCCTATTTACTTTTGGTACTGAATTGGGGTTATTTGGTCTTTTAAGTGTTTACCTTATTGGAACATTAATTGATAAATTTATAGATGGTCTTAATGTATCAAGGCAGGTAATGATTTTTACTGCAAAAGAAAAGCTTATTACTGATTATATAATTAATGAAATAAATAGAGGATGTACTGTTTTTTATGGAAAAGGCGGTTATACTGGAAAAGATAATTGTGTTATATTGACAATATTAAAGCG
>CAZPRO010000260.1:0-3196 GCA_964588775.1 uncultured Clostridium sp. | reverse complement strand
TAGTTGAATCATATATATCTGTAAATAATATAGATGTTAAATACCTGTTTACAGACATGTTTTTAGCATTATTGATAGTGGCAGTAATATTCCTTTTGGTTATTGCAATGGAAAAGAAAAGCAGAATGGAATGTAGTTTAAAAATATTTGCTTCTAAGAAATGTGAAAATTTTATAGTTGGACTTGAGTCATTAACCATAGGTATAATAATTAATTTATTTTTTATAGATACCTTTATTATAAATTACACAGGAATTGAAAAAGCTAATGGAATGATATATGGCAATTCCCTTATGATGGTGATAGGTATAGAAATGGCCTTTATTATAGCTGCAGCAGTTATATGCTTTATAGTATTGAAAAAGATGATTAAAAAATTTGCATAGAGTATTATAAGTGCAGTTTGAATATTGTTTATGAACAAAAAATACTAACTCTGATTAATTATTATACAGCAAAAGAAAAATTAAAATAAAAATTGCTGTAAAAAATATTTATACTTTAATTCATAACATAAAAAGAAGTGTGTGGACATTATTTTGTGGCATAAAGCTTTTTTAAATGAAATTTATATTTAATCATCATTGGAACAAAAGTATTCCCACTTCCTTGAAGGGAATTTCTATATATAAAAAGCAGACTTGATATGGGAAAAAAGGCATCAACTGTATTTAAATACTGAGTACTGTATTTAATTGCATTAAGCTGGCTGTCTTCTATAAACAATGTTGTTAAATATTAACCGAAGGCTATAAGAGGAATTATTCCATTTATAGTCCCTTTTATTCAATCTTAATAAGGGATATTTTTTAACTGCATAGACTAAACACAATATTCATTTCATGATGACAATAATAATTTTTTGAAAAAGGTGTTAGCAAATTGTAAGACAATAGTATAAGTGTTATAATTACCATGTAATTTAATAATAGGGAAATAAGTCTGAGAAAAGGGAGCTGAAAAAAATGGACACATATTTTGAAGGAATAAAAAGAGCTAATATGATGATTAATTCATTATGTGTATTTAAAAAGCTAAAGGAAGATACTGTTTTATTAAAATATAAGGAACTTTTAGATTATATTACTTTAGATGAAGTTAATATACAAATATGTATAACTAAATATAATGACTTTGTATATGAACTTTTAGAAAAGAGTGGAAGTACCTATTTCAAAAAATACATACTTGATAAGATTTTTTTAGATAATAATGCATTTACCAAAATGATAGATTCTAATAATTTATCAATGCCTAATGTTATAAGTCAGGTTTCATTTGAGTTAAGAGCATTACAATACATAGTAAATCTTTCACCTAAAACAATAAAAGATTCCATTCTTTATAAGACAAAGGGAATTGATTTTGAGGAAGTCATAATTAGAAATCTTATGGAGTGGGATGCTTCAGAGTATACTAATGAAAGTTTAAAAAGAATAGATAAATTAAAGGAAAAGATTTTATATAAGGAAAAATGGGAAGAGTGTTTGGATGATATTATTGAATTTTACAGTACATACGGAACTGGCGAGTTTGGTCAGTACAGAGCTTTTGTATGGGAAAGGGATGGAAAGAAAGGTTATTTAAGAGGTGTTGCTCATCCAGATCCTGTCAGGTTATCTGATTTAACAGGTTATGAAATGCAGAAGAAAACCATAAAGGACAATACTCTGGCATTTTTAAAAGGATATCCTGCTAACAATATTCTTTTATATGGTTCTAGAGGTACAGGGAAATCATCAACAGTTAAAGCTATAATTAATGAATATTATGAGCAGGGGTTAAGGCTTATTGAGGTAGAAAAGGAAAGATTGACCGATTTTATACAAATAATAGAAGTTTTGAAAGATAAGAACCTTAAATTTATTATATTTGTAGATGATCTTGTATTTCAGGATGGTGAAGCAACTTATTCAGCACTAAAGACCATACTTGAAGGGGGAATTGAAAGTACTACAAACAATATATTAATATATGCAACAACTAATAGGCGTCATTTGGTTAAGGAAACATTTGATGAAAGAAATAATGATATTCATAGCGGCGATACTGTTGAAGAAAAGCTGTCATTATCAGATAGATTTGGTATTACAGTTTCTTTCTATTCTCCAGACCAAAAGGAATATTTAAATATTGTTGAAAGTCTTGTAAAACAGAGAAATCTTAATGTTGATATGGAATATGTCAGGGCAGAGGCTTTAAAATGGGTAATGTCACATAGTGGTGGACGTTCTCCAAGAATAGCAAAGCAGTTTGTTTGTATGCTTGAAGGTCAGTTAAGCAGCACTGAAAACAAGTAAAAATGAATTAAAAGAAAGATAGAACTGCTGTATATGTTTTTTTATTTAAAGCATATGTAGCAGTTTTGTTGTGTCTGCATATATTGCAATAAAAAATCTTGTAAAGATAATTGTACATTGCTAATTAAAAAGATTCAATTTCATATTGATTTTCAATTAATGATATAGAAAGATAAGGTTTATTATCATTATCTGTGTTAAATTCAAAAAAACTGTCATGGTTATTGCAGGGCATTAAAAAAATATTATAGTTTTCATTATGTTCTGCTAATTTTTTTATAATAGGAGTAATATCCATTTTTGCATAAGAATCTTTTAAGTTATTTATTTCTACAATGCATTCTTCGTGAAATCCATTTATTTGGAGATTACTATAGTTTATATGTGATAAGTCTAAAGGATCAGAATTTCCTAAAAGTCTTATTTTTGAGGATGCAGGTTTTCGTAATTCAGCAGTTTTTAAGTAAATTAATAAGGAAGCATGTATAATCTTGTCTTTGCTTATATTTAAATTTGAAAAGGTCAAAATAGAAACATTAATATCATAGTGACGAAAATCTTTTTTCTCTGTACCAACTAAAAGTGAATTTTTAGAATAGAAATTTTTATATGGTTCAATCCTTTTTATATAAGTTGAAGCAGTACAATCAATTTTTAACTTACTTATCAAAAACATAGCTCCTTATAATATAATTACAAAATATAATATGAAGTTATTATGAATAAGGTTCATTTATAAGTCAAACCTAATAGTTTCTTTTTTTGCATTTTGCATGTTTGTTTGTTATCATATTCTAATGAGGAAGAAATGAAGGGCGGTAATTTAACTAATGGAAAACCATAACAGAACTCATAAAAAAGATAAACTTCAAACCATGCCTGTAGGAAAACTCATG
>CAZPRO010000259.1:0-3203 GCA_964588775.1 uncultured Clostridium sp. | reverse complement strand
TTAAAAATCTCTGCTATTGCCATATATCCTTCTGATTTTGCCTTTTCTGAAAATAAATTATATTTGGTTCTGGCTCTACATTCTCCTGCAAATGTTTTGTAAAGATTTTTTTCAGTCTTACTTCCCTTCAAATCCATAAATTTTCTCCAATTTACATTTATACATAGTTAATCTATTCATATAAAATTATTGTGTTACTAAAAAGGATTTATTAATAATCCTTTGATAATATTCATTTATATCACATCAATAGTCTTCTGCCTATTACATACAATTACCATTTCTGACTTATCAGTGCCATAAGTCTTTAGCTTTACATCTCTTCCCCACAGCTCCTGAATATATTTTAAAGTTGCTTTTGCATAATTTAAATCAAGATTTCTTCCATCATATATATTTTTAAGTATCAATGTCCCGTCACTCTTATCATATTCAACAACACGCACATAAGGAATTCCACCCATACCACATGTATAACTTAGATTATCACGTATTGTCTTCCATCCTTTTTCATCTGATATTTCTTCAATAATAGTATCAAATGTACGCTGATTATATTGAAATAAATTGAGCTCTTCACACAATTCCTTTGTAAGATATCTTCTGATAAATGAAGAATCTCTTTCAACTTCTCTTACTTCAAATATCTTTTCCTTTCCATATTTCTTTTCAATATCTTCAAACACCTTAAAACCAATATAATAAGGATTTATTCCTCCTACAGCTGGAGCTATAACATCATTATGCCTTTTTATAAACTCAAAATAAAGTTCTTGTGGCAGATTCAAACTTTTTAAAATATTATAATGTATATAGCTTGCCCATCCTTCATTCATAATTTTAGTTTCTATTTGTGGAATAAAATACTGTGCCTCTCTACGGACTATTTTTAAAATATTTTTTTCCCATTCCTTAAGATCACCATATTCAATAATAAATCCCATAACATCATCTACAGGTTCTAATGGAACTTTTTCTAAATCTGGCATTTCTATTTTTTTATCAAAATCTAAAAATGTTCTTTTTTCCTTTTTATTTTCATAATCTTCTATTGCTTTTTCTTTAATTTCCTTATCACTTAATTCCTTTACTCCTATTGTCCTTCCAACTTGATATTTTATTGCATGAGCAGCATCTAATATTCTTTCTACCTGAGTGTAGCCTATACTTGGGTCATCTATATATTCTCTTATTATTTTTGCATCCAGATTAAACATTTCAAGAGTATATTTTGCTTTAGTCCCTTCCTTAAACAATCTATTATTTTTAAAGAAATCATTGTGTCCATAAACATGAGCCATTGTAAGTATCTGCAAAAGCAATGTATTATCCTTCATAAGGTAAGCTAAACAAGGATCTGAATTAATTACCATTTCATAAGGAAGTCCTGTTAAATTTAGTGAGTAAAGCATCTTAGTTTTCTCATAGGCTTTACCAAAGCTCCAGTGAGGATATCTTGATGGCATTCCAACATATGCCTCATATCCAATCATGTCATTAAATCCTATTATTTCAAATTCCTGAGGATAATAATTAAGTCCATATTCCTGAACCTTTTTTTCAATTTTATCATTCCACACTTTTAAATCATCTATATTATAGTCCACCTGATTCTTCCTCCTTTAGCTCCTTTCTAAGCATTACTTTTAATGCTTCCCATAAATCTTTCTTTTCTTTAATTGTGACAGCAACAAATTTATCACTAATAACTTCCTTTTTAAATTTGTAATACATAGTTGTTGTATATGTTGACGGTAAAAGTTCTGCATATCCAAACATATTACTTATTTCACATATTTCTTTTACTGCTTCTATAGCCTTTTCATTATCTTCTGACCAGTTATCTCCGTCACTGGCATATATTGGATATATATTCCATGCTGAGACAGGATATTTTTCTTCTATTAATGATAAAGCTGCTCTTATTCCACTTGAAATATATGTTCCTCCTGATTCAGACCTATGGAAAAACTCATATTCATTAACTAATTTGGCTGTTGTTGTATGATATATAAATTCAAAGGCAATGTTATTATATTTTTTCTTTAAGAAAGTAGCTAATACAAAGAAATAGGAGCGTGCTAGATATTTTTTTGTTACATCCATTGATCCTGATGCATCCATTATAAAAATCATAACTGCATTACTTACTTTTTTAGGTTTAACTTTTACTCTATAATATTTAAGATCATCTTCTTTAAATGGAAACCTCTCTAAATCTTCTTCTTTTCCAAGTTCTTTTAATACTCTCTTTTTCCCCTGCTTTCTGGCGATTTTATTCATAACAGTTTTCTTCTTTGCCAGCCTTGGTCTTATTCCATAATTTTGATAACCTTTCCTTTTTCCTTTAGCATCATTTACTATTTCAGAATATTTCTTTTCATCAAGATTAGGTAAATCAAAATCTTCTGCAATATAATCAAGAAGTTCTTCAAGAGTTATTTCTGTTTCATAAACATCCTCTCCTTCATTGTTCCCTGCTCCAGTCTGACCCATTCCTATTTGTTTTTTTCCATCACCGATTTTATCTCCACGTTTTTCTGTCCCACGTCCTGTAGCAACTCCCTTAGAAGTTCGCCCATAAACAAACTGATATTCCTTAATTCCTTTTATAGGAATTTTAAATTTTTTATTTTTACTTTCTCCAACTATGCTTTCTTCTGATAATATATCTCCTAAATTTTCTTTTATAGATTTCTCTACAAGCTGTCTATGTCTTCTTCTATCTTCTATGGATCTGTCATGGTCAATATGATTATCTGTATAATTTCTAAATATAGCCATTAGAAGCTAGTCCCTCCATAAGTTATTTGCTGCATACTTAAGAATTACATCACAGCAGTGAAGGCAGTAACCATTCCTCTTCATTTCTTCAACCATAGAATCATATTTTTCAGCCTGCTCTCTATCTCTTACCTTAGACTTTGTTATTATTCTTGATAAGTCTTTAACTGATGCAGTAAGCTTCTTTTCGATAGCTTCTTTTAATGGTTCATAACATGTATAATCAAGCTTTCCTCCATTTCTTATAATATAGAACATGTATGAAGTAACATCGCTCCTAAAGCCTTTAGATGATGCAGCATATACACCAATCTGTTCTTCTATACTTCTCATAAAATCTTCATCAGGATTTAATTCTTCACCTGTTGAAGCATCTTTAATTTTTGTCTTATTAACAAAAGCTTCAGCATTATCTATAT
>CAZPRO010000258.1:0-3230 GCA_964588775.1 uncultured Clostridium sp. | reverse complement strand
AACCTGTTTATTCAATTATAGAAGCTATTAAAACAACACTGGAAAAAACACCACCAGAACTTGCTGCGGACATTATGGAAAAAGGAATAATGCTTGCTGGTGGAGGTGCATATTTAAGAGGACTTGATGTATTAATTAATAAGGAAACAAATATGCCTGTACATATAGCTGAATCCCCTCTTGATTGTGTAGTGCTTGGGGCTGGAAAAGCACTTGAAGACTTTGATAAAATAAGCAGATCTCAAAGAGGTTAATTTAAATGAAGCTTTTAAAAAATAAACTGGCAGTAACTATAATAGTACTGTCAGTTGCCTTTTTAGCTTTAATATTTTCAAGTGTTAAGAGAGAAAATAAAAGTATAATTGAAAGTGGAGCAGGTGCAGCATTAAACCCAGTACAAAGTATTATTTACAAAGCTACAAACAGAATAAAAGAAAGTGTGGATTTCTTTTTAAACTTTTCAGAGGTGAGAAATGAAAATGAGAAGTTATCAGCAGAAAATGAAAAGTTAAAAGATAAACTTCTTTCTTATTCAGATCTTAAAGAAGAAAATGAACGTTTGAGAAAGGTTCTGAATTTTGTAGAAGAAAATTCAGAATATGATTATGTTGGTTGTGATATTATAGGATATCCCAATAATAATATTTTAGAAGGATATATTATAAATAAAGGTGAAAATGCAAATATAAAAAAAGGAATGGTTGTAATTTCAGCAGAAGGACTTGTTGGTCAGGTAACAAGTGTAGGGAAAAACTGGAGCATAATTCAATCATTAACCAATGAAAATATAGTAGTAGCAGTAATGGCTGATAGTACAAGAGAATCTACAGGATATATAAAGGGATTTAAAGATAATCAGAATAAAAATATGGCAAAGGTATATGATTTACCTATTGATTCCAAAATAAAAAAAGGTGATGTTATTATGACGTCAGGAGTGGGAATGCTTTATCCTAAAGAAATTAAAATTGGTAAGGTAATATCAGTGGAAGAAGATAAAATAAAAGTAATGAAAAGTGCAGTAGTTGAGCCCTATGTGGATTTCAATAAACTTGAAGAATTATTTATTGTAGTACCTAAAGATACAAGGGACGAAGTAAGGTACAATTAGGTGGTTAGATGATTAAAGCTGTTATAAGTTTAATAAGTATTATTCTATTAATTTTAGATAATTCCTTTATTCCTTTCTTTTCAATAAAGGGAGTGTGTCCTAATCTGCTATTTACTTTTGCCATTACATATTCTTTTCTAAAGAAAAAGGAGGATGCACTTTTTATAGGTTTATTAAGTGGATTTCTTCAGGATATATATTTTTTTGGTGGTTTTGGAGTCAACTGTCTTACTAATATGATTCTATGCATTACAGCCAGTGCAATAGGAAGTATGATAGTAAAGAATAAAAGAGCAGTTCCAGTGCTTTCAATGTTTATTATTACTATGGCAAAGTTTACTGCTTTAAGTGTTATTTTGTATTTTATGGATATGAATATTGGTCTTGGGGTTATAAAAATGATTATTGCAAGTATGGAAAATTCAGTAATACTATTCCTTATCTACAATTCTTTATCACGAAAGATTGATGAAAATAACTCAGACCAGCAATGGAGGTTTAGATGATAGCAAATAAACCAGAATCTGGAAAGAGAATATCACGATATGGAGTTTTATGTATAATTTTAATTGCAATATTTTCTATAATTATACTAAAACTAATGTATATACAATTTTTAAATTATGATTATTACAAAGAAAAAGCAAACAATACATCAATAAAGTTTGTTGCAGAAAAAGCACCAAGAGGAAAGATTTACGATAAAAATGGAGTTGTTTTAGCTACTAATGAGGAAACTTACATTATTACATATACTGAAACAGAAGAAGCAGGAGAAAATTTTTATTCAACATTAAAGGAATTTTTTAGAATATTGGATGAAAATAATGAGAAATTTAATGATACCTTTAACCTTAGAATAGATTCTAATGGAGAAATATTTTATGAATATTTAAATAGCGGGCGGGAACTTAAAAATATAGAAGAACTTAGATTTAAAAAAGACAGAGGTTTTGATGCAAAAATTCAAAAAGAATTGTTTAAAGATGAACAGGAACTTACAGATGAGCAGACTGAACAATTAGATGAAGAATTGTTGAAAATCACTCCCAAAGAGGCTTTTTACAGTCTTGTAAAAAGTTATAATTTAATTGAACTTGTTGACAGCAGTTATGAAAAGAATAAAGACATATATAAGGATATGACAGGTGAGGAATTAACTAAAAAAATATTAGATGCAGGATATACCCTGGAAGATATCCGCAGATATATGGTGGTTAAGGATCTTATAAAGATGCAGAGCTTTAAAGGAAGCAGAAGTGTAACCATTGCAAACAGTATAAGCAGAGATACAGCACTTATATTATTCCAAAGATTAAATGATCTTCCAGGTCTGGATGTAAGTGAATGTCCAATACGGTATTATCCTTATGGTTCATTAGCTTCATCTGTTTTGGGATATGTATCAACCATAAACAGTTCACAAAAAGAACAGTATGAATTAAGAGGGTATGATATATCTGATGATTTAATAGGAAAAGCAGGTATTGAAGCAGCCTTTGAGGATGTACTGAAGGGTACAAAAGGTGGAAGTACTGTACGTGTTAATGCTCAGGGAAGAGTTACATCTGAGCTTTTCAAAATCGAATCTGCTCCTGGAAATGATGTTCATTTGAGTATAGATGCCAAAATACAATATGCAGCAGAACAGTCTTTAGCAGATAAAATGGCTGAACTTCAAACATGGGGTGGAATGCCTAATGCAACAAGAGGAGCTGTTGTTGCTGTTGATGTAAAGACAGGTAAAATATTAGCACTAGCAAGTGCTCCTAATTATGACCCTAATTTATTTACAGTTCCAGGAGAACTCAGCACAGAATTAACAAAACAATATTTTAATCCTGACTATAATGAATTTGGAACTCAGTTTATACAAAGAATGGCACTTAATAAAAATCTGGATGAATTATTCCCAGAAAATGATGGAGCAAGAACAGATCCCTATGATTTATATCCAAAGCCTTTTTATAATTATGCTACCATGTCACTTATTCCACCAGGTTCAACCTTTAAGCCTCTTACAGCGGTGGCAGGGCTTGAGTCAGGTGTAATTAACCCAGGCAGTATAATAGTTGATAAGGGAAAATTTACAGAGCATCCAGAAACATTTGGTACAGCC
>CAZPRO010000257.1:0-3239 GCA_964588775.1 uncultured Clostridium sp. | reverse complement strand
TTCTTGGTACAAGTGAAGATGATTTTATTGTTACTGATTTAAAAACTATAATGCCAGGAAGCTTTAGAAAAGAAAATATAAAATAATTAGGATAATTTGGAGGTTGAAAAATGAGTATTCATATTAATGCAAAAGACGGAGATATAGCAGAAAGTGTATTATTACCTGGAGACCCTTTAAGAGCTAAATTTATAGCTGAAACATTTTTGGAAAAACCAATATGTTATAATGAAGTTCGTGGAATGTATGGATATACAGGAACTTATAAAGGAAAAAGAATTTCAGTTCAGGGAACAGGAATGGGAATTCCATCAATTTCAATTTATGCTACAGAACTTATCAAAGACTATGGTGTAAAAAATTTAATAAGAGTTGGTACCTGTGGTGGATATAGTGAAGATGTAAAAGTAAGAGATTTAATTATAGCTATGTCAGCAAGTACAGATTCAAATCTTAACTTAACAAGATTTAAAGGAAGAACATATGCACCAACAGCTAATTTTGAGTTATTAAAGAAAGCTTATGATGTTGCAATAGAAAAAGGAATTGAACCTAAAGTTGGACCAATTTATAGTTCAGATATTTTCTATGGTGATGATAATGAAGATTGGAAAACTTGGGCGAATTTTGGATGTTTAGGTGTTGAAATGGAAGCAGCAGGACTTTATACTGTAGCTGCTAAGTATAATGTAAAAGCTTTAGCTATTATGACTTGCAGTGACCACTTTATAACAGGCGAGGTTACAACTGCAGAAGAAAGACAAACAACTTTTACTAATATGATGGAAGTTGCTTTGGATACAATTGTAGGATTAGATATGTAATCAGAAAATAATATTTATAGTTTCTCCCTAAAACCTAGCCCAAACTTCATAAACTCTGAACACAATCAGGAAGATAATGGAGAAACAAAAAACATAATAAACCCAGATAAATAGAGAGCTGAGGAGAAAATCCCTAGCTCTTTTGTTTTCGAATTTATGTTATAACATATAATTTATTTTATATACATATCAGTTTTATAGTTTTCTGTGGACAAGAAAATAATTGTTTTTGGATGTTCTATCTCTTGGATAGGAATTAAATTGGTTGACAAATTTATATATAAAAATTGTGGGTAAATAGAAAATAAGTTCTTGTTATAGTAAAATTATATATGGAAAGTAAAATGTGGAGGAAGGATAATGATTACAGGTGAATTAAAAAGTAAGATTGATAGAATTTGGGAAACATTTTGGACTGGTGGAATTACAAATCCATTGGAAGTTATAGAACAATTTACATACCTTTTATTTATAAAGGATTTAGATGATAATGAAACTATGAAAGAAAATGATGCAGTATTACTTGGTATACCTTTTGAAGGTTTATTTCCTGCTGACAAGCAACAATTGAGATGGAGTAAGTTTAAGAATGAAGAAGCAGAGGAAATGTATAAAATAGTTTCAGAAGGGGTATTTCCTTTTATAAAGAATATGCATAGTGATAAAGAGTCTGCATATTCAAAATATATGGGAGATGCAATGTTTAAAATACCTACTCCTTTAATGCTGTCTAAAATCGTTGATGCAATAGATAAGCTTCAAATGGATGATAAAGATGTTAAAGGTGATTTATATGAATATCTTTTATCTAAAGTAGCTACAGCTGGTACAAATGGGCAGTTCAGAACACCAAGACATATTATTAAAATGATGGCAGAACTTATGAAGCCTACACCAGAAGATATAATAGTTGACCCTGCAATGGGAACTGCTGGTTTCTTAGTTGGAGCAGAGGAGTATTTAAGAGAAAAACACAGCGACTTATTTTTAGTTCAAGGATTAAAAGAACATTTTAATAATAAGATGTTTAATGGATTTGATATGGATAGAACAATGCTCAGAATTGGAGCTATGAATATGATGCTTCATGGAGTGGACAACCCTAATATAGATTATAAGGATTCATTATCTGAAACTAATAAAGATAGTGAGAAATATACATTAGTATTAGCAAATCCTCCATTTAAAGGAAGCTTGGATTATGAAGCTGTAAGTGCTGACCTTTTAAAAACAACTAAAACTAAGAAAACAGAGCTTTTATTCTTAGCACTATTTTTAAGAATTTTAAAGATAGGTGGAAGATGTGCTTCAATAGTGCCTGATGGAGTTCTATTTGGTTCTACAGGAGGACATAAGTCTATTAGAAAAGAAATAGTGGACAATCATAAATTGGAAGCAATAATATCTATGCCTTCAGGAGTATTTAAGCCATATGCAGGAGTAAGTACAGCTATTATGATATTTACAAAGACAGGTACTGGGGGAACTGATAAGGTATGGTTCTATGATATGAAAGCAGATGGATTTTCATTAGACGATAAGAGAAATCCAATTGATGACAATGATATACAAGATATAATAGAAAGATTTAATAATTTGGATAAAGAAACTGAAAGAAAGAGAACAGAGCAAAGTTTCTTTGTTGATGTTGATGAAATAAGAGAAAATGGTTATGACTTATCAATTAACAAGTATAAAGAAATTGAATATAAGGAAATTGAATATGATGCACCACAAGTTATTTTAAGTAGAGTTAAGATTCTTGAAAAAGAAATTAATGAAGGAATTGAAGAATTGGAAAGAATGATTGAGGGATAACTATGGAGTACAATTTATTTCAAAATAATAAAATATTAGATTTAGTAAGTAAATGTTATGGGTGGAATTTATATAAATTAACAGAAGTATTTAGTGATGATACTAAAAAAGCAACAAAAATAAAGAAAGAAGATTATTTGAAAGATGGTAAATATCCAATAGTTGACCAAGGAAAGACAATGATTACAGGATATACAAATGAACGAGAAGGTATATACAAGGATTACCCATTTATTATATTTGGAGACCATACAAGAATTATTAAATATGTAGATAAAGAAATATTTATTGGTGCTGATGGAGTAAAAATTTTAAAAAGTAATTTTGATAGCACGATATTAAATGTAAAATATGCATATTATTTTTTAGAGTCTATAACGTTACCTAATGATGGCTATAGTAGGCATTTTAAATATTTAAAAGAAGTTATAATACCAATTCCATCAATTAAGGTGCAAGAAAAAATTATTAGAGTATTGGATAAAGCAAAAGAATTAATTAATAAGAAAAAAAATCAGATAAAAGAGTTTGATGAATTGGTCAAATCACAATTTGTAGAGATGTTTGGTGACCCAGGTTTAAATTCTATGAACTGGG
>CAZPRO010000256.1:0-3239 GCA_964588775.1 uncultured Clostridium sp. | reverse complement strand
TAAATAATGCTTTTAATAATTTTTATAAAAATAAATTTTTACAAACAACTTTAAATGAACTGAATATTATGACTCCAATAATTTTATTATGTGCTTTGCGGCAGCTTCATCAGTTACCAGCACTCCACTTGCATCATTATATTCAGTTGATATTATTGACTCTGCTTTATTTTGCCCACCTGCAACTGCAATATGTGTTTTAATTTTCTTCGCATCATTAATTTTAATTCCAACTGCGGCAGTTTCTGTAATTATTTCAGAATCTTTATTAAAGTAACATCCAAAAGCTTCTCCTACAGCGCCTTTACTAATAAGGTCATCAATTTCTTGCTGCGACATTTCACGCTTTCGTGCCATCTGAACTGCATTGCCAATTCCATAAATAAGAATATCAGCTTTATGAATAGTATCTATTACAGATTTTACAGCTTCTTCTTTTAGAAGACTATCTATAATATCAAGTCTAAGGCTTTCAGAAATATGAAGCATTTTATATGTACCATTTAGCTTTTTAGCTAAAGCTGCTGCTAATGCATTAGCCTGAGTTTCTACATTTTTACCCATTCCACCTCTAGCTGGTACAACTTTAATATTTGAATATTCATCAAATTTAGGAAAAGAATCTACTACTTCTTTTAAAGTACTTCCTCCTGTTAATGCTACTATACAATCATTATGTAGATGTTCTTTTACATATGCTGCACATGCCCTTCCAAGATCCTTCAAAATCAAATGGTTTTCTTCCACATTTCCAGGAACTACTATAACCTTCTTTAAATTAAGAAGGTTCTTCACTCTTTCCTCAATTTGAGCAAGACCCTTTAATTCATGAATAAAAGACTTTAATTTATTAAGAACTTCAATTCCATCTGATGTAATAAACATTCCTGATGAATTAATTTCAATTAATCCCTGTTCTTTTAGAAAAGCAGTTTCAGTTCTTATATTTCTTTCTCCAATATTTAACTTTTCAGCCAGAACTCTTCTACCTATTGGTTCATTATGAAATATGGTTTTTAATATGTTATATCTTTTTTCCACTAAACTGACAAGTTCAGGAACTATTTTTTTTTCTAACTCTAACATTTCCTGCACTTTTATCACTCCTTTGGTCAAAAGCTATCCCACATCATTTCATTATGTCCCGCATTTTCTATTATAAAACACCTTACTAAATTTTAAAAGGCTTTAGATAAAATTTTTTTAAATATTTAAGAAAATTTCAATAAAAGCCTTTTTTATTTATTAAAATTTAGTAATATTTTTCATAATTATATCTTATTTATACATTATTATATTCTTTTCCTTTGAGCTGAAGGCTTAATGTGCATTTCTTCTCTATATTTAGCTACCGTTCTTCTAGATATTTTCATATCTATTTCTGCCAGTTTATCACTTATTGCCTGATCTGACAAAGGCTTTTTACAATCCTCATCTTCAATTATCTTTTTTATTTTATTTTTGATATTCATTGTGACCATATCTAAGTTTAAATTATTAGCTGGTGATGCAAATAATTCTTTTATTTTTATTGTTCCAAAACTGGTTAAAATATATTTATCTTTAATAGCTCTACTGACTGTTGATTCATGCATATTTATCTCGTCTGCAACTTCCTTCAAAGTAAGAGGTCTTATATATTGAAATCCATTTTTAAAAAATTCATTTTGTCTTTTCACAAGACTTTCTAAAACTTTATATAATGTATTTTTTCTTTGTTCTATAGCTTTTAATAAAAATATTGCTGAATTTATTTTTTCTTTAACATATTCTCCAACTTCACTATCTTTTTCATTTACAAGAACATTTCTATATGTTTTATTAATTGTTAATTTAGGCAGCACATTATCATTCATTACTATAAAAAATTCTCCATCCACATTTTTTATTTCAGCATCTGGAATTATGTAGTTAACTTCATCACCAGTATAAAACCCTCTTGATGGCTTAGGTTCAAGTCTCTTTATAATATCCCCATATCTTTGTGCTTCTCTAGGTGATATTTTTAATGCTTTACCAACCAAATCATATTTATTTATTGCTATATCTTCTAAATGTTCATTTATAATTTTTTCAATAATATTATCAATAATATTAAGCTTTTTGCTTTGTATTAACAAACATTCCTTTATGTTCCTTGCACCAATTCCATATGGTTCTAAATCTTGTACTATTTCAAGAGCTTTTTTAACATCTTCTAATGGAACATTCAATTCTTCACTTATTTCTTCCACTTCTATTTCTAAATATCCCTTACTATTCAATGATTCAATAATGTATTTACATATGTTTACTATATATTGGTTTTCTTCTATCTCGCCTAATTGTTCCTGTAAAAAATCATTTAATGATTTCTTATTTGCAATAAAATTTAGTGGTGATACATCATCTTCTTTAGAATAAATCTTTTCAGTATTATCTCTATAATCATCATACAATTCCTCAGAAGCCTTTATATAATCCAATTGTTCATACTCATTTTCACTATTTTCTTCATTAACTTCTAATATTGGATTTTCTGAATATTCGTTAGTTATATGTTCTCTTAAATCATGAAGCGACATTTGCAGCAATTTTATAGACTGTTGCATTTTTTGAGTCATTATTAATCTTTGTTCTTGAGACATTTTTACATTTAAATCTAATTTCATATTTATTCCCCTTTTATTAACCATATCTTCTGTAAAAATATATTAAAACGTATTCATTTTCTAATCCAATTTGTACAGTTACAGTATAACTCCACTCCCTATGCTTGTCAAAGTTATATTTATTGAGGTAAAAATTTATAATAAAATATTTTTATCTATAAAAATAGACTGTTACACAAATTCAACTTAGTTCAATAAAACTTTGTGTAACAATCTCTCTAAATTATCTATTTATTTAAAAATACTAATCCACAACAATTAGGTCCAGAATGTATACTTACAGTGGCTCCAACCGAAAATACTAAGTAATCTACAGAATTTTCTTTAAGATATTCTTCTAATCCTGCTTTAACTTCAACATTTTCAACATTAATCAATATAACTGGAACATCATTATCCAATTCTCCACTTTCCATATCGCTTATTATCTTTTTAATTACCTTTTTATTTCCTCGTATTTTATCCTTTACAACCATAAGACCATCTTTTATTCCAAGAATAAGCTTAATACCAAGAACACTTCCAACTACACCAGCTGTTTTAGATATTCTTCCACCTCTAACAAGATTATCTAACTTCTCAAAGAAT
>CAZPRO010000255.1:0-3246 GCA_964588775.1 uncultured Clostridium sp. | reverse complement strand
GCTAAAATAGGTCATATTGGTCTGTATAGAGATGAAGAAACACTTCAGCCAGTTGAATATTTTTGTAAATTACCACAAGATATAGCTGAAAGAGATGTATTGGTTGTTGATCCAATGCTTGCAACAGGAGGTTCATCCATTGATGCTGTAACTATGTTGAAAAAACGTGGTGCAAAGAGTCTAAGGTTAATGTGCTTAGTTGGTGCACCGGAAGGAATTAAAGCAGTTCAAAAAGCTCATCCAGATGTGGATATTTTCTTAGCTGCAATAGATGAAAAATTAAATCAACATGGATACATAGTTCCTGGATTAGGTGATGCAGGAGACCGATTATTTGGAACTAAATAATTAGTTACATGAGGTATTTTTATGGAAAGAAGAGATAAACATAATTATTATCTTGATATAGCTGAAACAGTTTTGGAAAGAGGAACATGTTTAAGAAGAAATTATGGTTCAATAATTGTAAAAAATGATGAAATTATTTCAACAGGATATACAGGTTCACCAAGGGGCAGAAAAAACTGTATTGATTTGAATTTGTGTATTAGAGAGAAAATGAACATTCCAAGAGGAAAACAATATGAATTATGCAGAAGTGTTCATAGTGAAGCCAATGCAATAATAAGTGCATCTAGAAGGGATATGATAGGAGCAACACTATATTTAGTTGGAAAGGATGCAAAAACTAAGGAATATGTTAAAAATGCAAGTTCATGTTCCATGTGCAAAAGACTTGTAATTAATGCAGGCATAAAGAATATTTTTATAAGAGATGATAAAAATAGCTATAGAGAAATACAAGTTAGTGATTGGATTGAAAATGACGATTCTTTAGAAATTACTGTAGGTGCAGGATATTAACTCTACAAAAGTTCTAATTAGTATTTTTGCTAATTAGAACTTTTTTGGTGTATAATGTTTTTAGAATAAAATGTAGAAGTCGTGTTATATTATTGTAACATATGAAATCATATAAACTGGAAAAGTCGGAGGAAACGAAAGTGGATAAGAAAAAGATAATTACTATATTTGGTACTAGACCTGAAGCTATAAAAATGGCTCCTTTAGTTAAAGAACTTGAAAAACATGAAGAAATTGATTCAAAAGTTTGTGTTACAGCTCAGCATAGAGAAATGCTGGATCAAGTTTTGGGGTTGTTTGATATAAAGCCGGACTTTGATTTGAATATAATGAAAACAAGACAGACATTAACTGGAATTACCAATAAGGTTCTTGAAGGCTTAGAAGAAATTTTTAATAATGAAAAGCCAGATATGATTTTGGTTCATGGCGATACTACTACAACATTTGCAGGAGCATTAGCAGCATTTTATCAACAAATAAAAGTTGGTCATGTTGAAGCGGGACTTAGAACATTTAATAAATATTTTCCTTATCCAGAAGAAATGAATAGAAAACTTACTGGAAGTTTAGCTGATTTACATTTTGCACCAACTAAGGGATCTAAGGATAATTTATTAAAGGAAGGTATAGATAGCAGTATTATATATGTTACAGGAAATACTGTAATTGATGCCATGAAGCATACTGTTGAAAAAAATTACATATTTGAAAATGATGAATTAAAAAAAATAGATTTTGAAAATAAAAAGGTAATAATGATAACAGCTCATAGAAGAGAAAACTGGGGTAAGGGAATTGAAAATATATGTACAGCTTTAAATAGAATTGTGGATGAAAATAAAAATGTAGAACTTGTATACCTTGTGCATTTGAATCCCGTGGTAAAAGATGTGGTATATTCAAAACTTTCAAAAAAAGAAAGAGTTCATTTACTACCACCATTAGATACAAAAGAAACTCACAATTTAATGAATAAATCCTTTATGGTTATGACTGATTCTGGTGGACTGCAAGAAGAGGCACCTCATTTAGGCAAACCTGTTCTTGTATTAAGGGATGTAACAGAAAGACCAGAAGCTGTTAAAGCAGGAACAGTAAAATTAGTAGGAACAAATGTTGAAAAAATTGTATCTGAAGCAAATTTATTATTAAATAATGATGAAGCTTACAATAAAATGAGCAAGTCTATTAACCCTTATGGAGATGGAGAAGCTTCTAGGAGAATTGTTAGTGCTATATTAAAATATTATGGAATATTTCATGGAGAAGTAGATGAATTTTAAGTTATTAATATTATAAATAAAATTTTATACTGAGTAGAGAAAGTTAGCATAAAAAGGAAAGTAAAACATTTAAAAATATTTACTTTCCTTTTTTCTTAGTAGTAGTTTTTGATGAAATTGTAAAAAATAAAAAAATGCAAAAAAGTATAAATTTTTTCAATATTAATTGCTAATTGATTTTAACAAGGCTATTGATAAATGAGGGAAATGTGGTTATAATTATATTATGTTAATAATTTAACGAACACCATTATAAATAACATATATTTTAGGAGGTCAATTATGAAAGACGTAGTTATCGTAAGTGCAGTAAGAACTGCAATTGGTACTTTTGGTGGATCATTAAAAGATGTGCAGGCTGTAGATTTAGGAGCTTTAGTTATTAAAGAAGCTGTAAAAAGAGCAGGAATTAAACCAGAATTAGTTGAAGAAGTTGTTATGGGTAATGTTATCCAAGCTGGTCTTGGACAAAACACAGCTAGACAAGCTGCTGTTAAATCAGGATTACCTGAAGAAATTCCAGCTATGACTGTTAATAAGGTTTGTGGATCAGGCTTAAGAGCTGTAAGTTTAGCTGCACAAATGATTAAAGCTGGAGATGCAGATTGTGTTGTTGCTGGTGGTATGGAAAGTATGTCTAATGCTCCATATGCTATAAGAGAAATGAGATGGGGACATAAAATGAATGCTACAAAGACTGTTGATACAATGATCAACGATGCTTTATGGGATGCATTTAATGATTATCATATGGGTGTTACTGCCGAAAATATTGCAGAACAATGGAATTTAAGCAGAGAAGAATTAGATGCATTTGCTGCTAATTCTCAAGCTAAGGCAGAAGCTGCAATTAAAGCAGGAAAATTTAAGGATGAAATAGTTCCAGTTGTTATTCCTCAAAGAAAAGGTGAACCAAAGGTATTTGATACTGATGAGGGTCCAAGATTTGGAACAACTGCAGAAGTATTAGCAAAGTTAAAACCTTGCTTCATTAAAGATGGTAAAGTTACAGCAGGTAATGCTTCAGGAATTAATGATGGAGCTGCTGCATTTGTTATAATGAGTGCTGAAAAAGCTGAAGAATTAGGATTAAAGG
>CAZPRO010000254.1:0-3267 GCA_964588775.1 uncultured Clostridium sp. | reverse complement strand
TTATACGATTATAACTATGTACCTATTGTTTTAGCTCTGCAATCAATATACATACACCATAAATCTGCATTTCTTCCAATGACAATACAATCAATTCTGCTTTTTTCTATTGGTAATTCATATTTAAAAAAACAAAGAGATCAGCAAGTCCACTTTCTTCAATTACAGATAATAACTCAGCAATTGAGTTTTTCCAGGACTGCTGCTCTTTTTTATTTTCTTCTGCAAATATAGATTTTAAATCTTCATCTGCTTGAATATTCTCTTTGAATTTCTTTAATATTTCATGACCTAATATCTTTTTATATGATTTATGAGAATAATCTTTTGTAACCTCTATTATATTTGATACTTTGTCACAATATATCTGCATGGCTTCCTCCAATTATATTACTGTAAATACTGTAAGTACTAGTTTTATTATACAGGATATAACTAACAAATAATATGTAACTCATATTCATTTATCTATTTTTCTAGTTCTAAAAGTAATTCATCCAATTTATTGGATAAGTATTCAACAGGAGAATATTCTTCATTTTTTTTAAGTTTCAACATATTAATTAAATCTTCATCTGATAAACTAATAATTAACTTTCCGCTTTCTCTTAAACATCCTTTAATCGCATAGTTTGCATTTTTACTTGTTCCCTTTCTTGATATAATAATTGATACTGCTCTTAACGCTTTTGTATATAAATATTTTTCAGTTGTATATATTTCCTTTTGAGTTATACTTTTTCTACAGTTTTTAAATTCAAATATTACATATTTAGTTCTAAAATAATTTCTAATAGTATCAAAAAATTCTTCTACCTCTCCATATTTTATTTTACAACATAAATCAAAACGGTATAAATCATTATTAGATTTACGTTGAGTATCCCATAATGTTAAATAATCACCAAATAAATATTTTAAAATGTTTGTGCACAGTTTTTCATATTCACTAAAATATTTCTGTCCGCTCTTCAATGCTTTCAATTTTTTATAAAATTCTTCAACTTCATTTATCTTTTGTTCACACTTTAATATTATAGATATTGGAGGTTCTTCAGGAATTATATTACTAATAGAATAATTAAGTAGTGATATTAGCTTATTATTTAGAATATCATTTTCTTGAGTAATAAATAACAAATTAGAAATATCTACTATATATATTTTATATTTACTAACAATATATTCTTTCAAATTTTTATTTACAATATTTCCACATATGATTGTAACCACTTGAGATTCAGATTTTTTAACTTTTTTGTTAATTGTATCACAAACAGAAATTAATTTACCACGTATATTATCATTACTTAAATAGTATTTAACTTCAACTAAGTATTCATTCTCCATATATTGATATTCAAAATCGAATATCATATCTTTTTCGTATACACATAAATTAAACCCGCATTCAGTTAAAATTTCTTTTATTAAATCTTCAAATTTAAATGCATCTAATATATTCTCTCTTAAATAATTCATAAAAACTCCTCCAAAATGTTTTTTTATAGTAAAATTTTAGTATTACAAAAGACTTTATTCAATTTCTCTATATAACGCAATTAAATTTAAAGATATATTAGGATATGTAACATATGATTGTAATCCAATGCTACTACTTATTTGTGTGAACATTTCTGTTACTTTTTCAATAATATCGCTTAATTTATTAATATTATCAAAAGCAATATTATCAAAATTCAAATTATTTTTTTCTCTTTTAGGAATCCCACAAACTTGTCCTAATATTTTCCAATCCTGATTAGGAACATATCCATATTTATATATTAAGTCTTCCTTACTATCAATTAAATTTTCCACTCTAATTGGAGCTACAAAATTCACATCTTTTTTTGTCGCTCCTTGTGGTCTTGCTATAATATGTAGTGGAATTCTTACTAGACCACTACTATGTATATCTTTCATAAGCCGAACAAAAGAATTAAATTCAAGTGGATCAATACTATCTCCTAAAAAATTTTTTAAAGAATCATACCCTAACTGCATTGGATTTTTTTCAAATTGATTAAAGATATCATCAAGTTTAATATTTTTATTTTTATCCATTATACTTTTGCTCTTATTAGCTATATCTATCTGTGTAATTATTTCTTGTAATTTTTCTATGCATTTTGCCATATTTTCAGATCTTGTAACATCTACAAATTCAGTTCTACAAGTAAATTCAATAAATTGTCCTGGCTTAATTTTTTTCCTTATATCTTCATTTACTTTCCAACTATTGGGTTTAATTTTATCTAAATCTTTTAATAGTTTATTTTCACACAATGCATTTTGTAATAAAGTAAATTTATAATGGCTTAATACTTTAGATTCAACTATTTCATTTGAATTATTGTAATTTCTTTTATATCCACCATCAATCTTACCGTTTGTTTGTAATTTTGCCTCTCCTATATGATTTAATAAATATTCTATTAATTTATTTGTACTTTTTCCAATTTGTACTGCTGCTGATATTTCACCTTCTCCATTTATATTTATCTCACTTGATTTACCATTCATTTTTCTTAAGTCAATTTTATCTGCGAATCCTGATAATAATTGAGAGCCAACAGATAAAATTTTATCTTCATCTATGTATATAAAATCTCTTACTTTATTCACACTTTCCACTTCTCTCTATATATTTTATTTTTGAATATAATTCCATTTCTATACATTATACCATAATAAACCAATTTTAGCTTAATTCTTGTATATTTTTTATTTTATGCCTTTGTGCAAAAACAAATAAACTTCCCCATAAAAATTAACTTTGTCATTTCATACTACTATTTTTTAACATTATATCTTTCAATTCCATTGATACAACCAAGTAAATCATAATAGCATATAAGCAAATACAATATCTAGTACCATTTCATATTCTTCTACATGTTCATAAATTTGACCTATATACATAATGTAACATCTATATATGCCAATATTATTATATTCTTCCAATCCTATTTAATAATACAATTCTATTAATAAATCTTCTATGTGTCTTCTCATATTTTATTAAATTCATTTTTTCATATTCACTTTTAGTCATCATTAATTTCTGTCCAGTAAAAATGTTATTCTTAATATAAGCTATCATTTTTACAATTTGTACATTACATTTTTAAAACAGGTCGTCTGTTTAATTGCACATTACAATATGAACAATTTTTTATTACAACTCTGCACTTAACATATTATCGACTAATTTAATGGCACTTAAAAATCTATGTTCATAATCACCACTAATAATATGATATT
>CAZPRO010000253.1:0-3276 GCA_964588775.1 uncultured Clostridium sp. | reverse complement strand
ATTAATCAGCTATGGGCTTAATAACACATGCTATATTATACAATATTTAAATAAATCCTGTCAAGAATTACGAATCAAAAAATATAATCAGTTTGCTAGAAATAAAGACTGTTTAAGTTAATTTTACAGGTAATTCTTTTCCACCTAACACATGAAAATGAATATGATTTACTGTCTGACCGCCATCATGGCCGCAGTTATTTATTATTCTATAACCTGTATCTGCTATTTTTGTTTCTATAACTAATTTGTTAATGATTTTAAATATATGAGCTATAACTTCTGCATTAGTATCATTTATTGCATTAGCACTAGGTATATGTTCCTTAGGCACTACTAAAAAATGAACAGGAGCTTCTGGATTTATATCTTTAAAAGCAATAACTTTATCATCTTCATATAATTTAGTGCTTGGGATTTCGCCCTTAATTATCTTACAAAAAATACAATCTTCCATTTTTTCACCACCTTTATGCCTCTATTATTTATTATATCAAATATATGAAAAACTTTCCACTTAATATGACATGAATTATTATGTGTTAAAGGAGCTGACCAATACAATAATTTCCAAAAACCTCTATTATTTTAATGTTCACTATTTTTCCTACAATATTCTTATCCAGACTTTTCACTTCGACTTTTACATAATTTCTTGTATATCCTTCATAAACATTAGGTTTTTCATTTACCTCCTGTTCAATTAACACATCCATTTCTCTTCCTTTTAAAGTCTTACTAAAATCATTTTCATTTTTATCATTTAATTCAATTAATGCTTTGCTTCTTTTTTCCTTAATGGTGCCATCAATTTGATTTGGCATTTTTTCTGCCTTAGTTCCTTTTCTTGGACTATATTTAAATATATGAGTCTTGGTAAGTTTAATTTCTTTTAAGAATTGGTATGTTTTTGCAAATTCTTCTTCAGTTTCACCAGGAAATCCAACAATAACATCAGTTGTTATTGAAGCATCTTTAATATTTTCCCTTATTTTATTTACTGCTTCCTTATATTCTTCCGCTGTATATCTTCTGTTCATTCTCTTTAATGTTTCATTGCATCCACTTTGCAGTGACAAATGAAATTGAGGGCATAATTTCTTCATTTTTTTTATTTTGTCTATAACCTCATCTGTAAAAAATGAGGGTTCTATTGAGCCAATTCTTACTCTTTCAATACCTTCAAGTTTTTCAATTTCTTCAAGAAGAGTTACCAAGGTCACATTTCCTTCCAAATCAACTCCATATGAAGCTGTGTGTATTCCTGATAAAATAATCTCCTTAAATCCATGATCATTTAACCTTTTAATCTCACTTAGTACCTTTTCAAGCTCTTTAGAACACACTGCTCCTCTTGTATATGGAATAAGACAGTATGAACAAAATCTATTACATCCATCCTGAATTTTTAAAAATGCTCTTGTTTTATCCTGATATTCTTCAATATTAAGGTCTTCAAAGGTTTTATTTTTTAAAACTTCTCCCACCATAACCTGAAGCTTTTGTTCTTCTTTTGCCTTATTTACATAATAGACAATGTCTCCCTTATTTCTTGTTCCAAGCACCACATCAACACCATCTATTCCTGCCACTTCTTCTGGTGATACTTGAGAATAGCATCCTACAGCTGCAATAACAGCCTCATTATTTCTTCTTCTTGCCCTTCCAATAATCTGTCTTGACTTCTTATCACTCATGTTTGTCACAGAACATGTATTAATAACATAGACATCAGCAAAACTTTCAAAATCAGCTATTTCATATCCTTCTCTTAAAAATTTCTCTGCCATTGCTTCAGTTTCATAATGATTTACCCTGCAACCTAAAGTGTAAAAGGATACGAGAGGTTTTCTATTTATATTGCTATTAAGTGGCTTTTTCTCTATATTATTGTTAATTATTTTTATTTGACTTTTTCCCATACAGCAGCTTTCCACAGTTACTGAAAACTTATAGAAATCTATAAAATCTTATTTGTTACTTGTTTTGCAGTAACTATCTCCTTTCTTATTTATTGTATATTTTAGGACATGTTACACTGCAGCCTACATTTTTTCTTTCTCCTTATGAGTAATTGCTCCGCCTAAATCGCTTAATTCATATTGTAAAAGAGCAGCTGCTGTAAACCCAGCTGTTTCTGTCCTAAGAATTCTTTTTCCAAGGGTTACAATATGTGCTCCGTTTTTCTTAAGTTCTTCTATTTCTTCTTCTTCAAATCCTCCTTCAGGACCTATAACAACTGCTACATCTACAATTGAATCAAAATCAGCTTTTTCTTCCTGAAGTTTTCTCATAAGAGTTTTTATTCCAAAGTTTTGTGCATTTTCATAGGGCACAATAGTAATATCCATATTTTTTATCCAGCTTAATACTTGAGAAAAATCAATAACTTCATCTACTTGTGGAATTATGCTTCTTTTGGATTGTTTAGCAGCTTCTAGTGCAATTCTGTTTAGACGCTCTAATTTTTTAAATTCACCTTTCAATTTAACGTCAACTCGACTCATGATTACAGGCACAAATTTGTATACACCAAGTTCTGTACCCTTCTGCACAATCAGGTCCATTTTCTGCCCTTTAGGAAGTCCTTGAAACAAATGAATTCTTATTCTGCTTTCATTATTAACATTAAGTTTTTCTATAATACTTACAGTCACTTCACTTTTGCTTATATGTGTTATTTGTCCTAAAAACTCCACTCCCTGACAGTTATTCAAAATTACTTTTTCACCTTCACCAAGCCTCAAAACTTTATAAATATGTTTAACATCTTCACCACATATTATTCCTTGATTTTCATTAATGCTGTCAGGCGTTACAAAAAACTTATGCATAAAAATCCCCTTCTATATTTTAATTAACCTAAATACTATTTTACAGATTTTGCTACTATACAGTTCCATTCTCCATCTTTGTTTATTTCCACAACTTCAAATCCACATTCTTTTAATTTATCTGTAACCATTTCCACCCTGTCATGAATAATGCCAGAAGTTATAAACAGTCCGCCTTCATTTAATGCTTTTTTAACATCTCCAGTAAGAACACATATAATTTCTGCTATAATATTAGCCACAACTATATCTGCCTTTCCTTCAACAACATCTAATAAATTTCCCTCTAAAACTTCTATATTATTTAAATTGTTGAAACTTATATTTTCTTTTGAAGAGTCAACAGCAACAGGGTCTAAATCCACCCCTACAACATGGTCTGCACCTAATTTTGCAGCAGCTATGGCAAGTATTCCAGAACCACATCCCACATCAAACACAG
>CAZPRO010000252.1:0-3281 GCA_964588775.1 uncultured Clostridium sp. | reverse complement strand
TTTGGTCTTTCAACTACTATCTTAGAATATCCAAAATCCTCATTATCAAATATCTTGCTTATTTTGCTTTCTTTAAATTCACCATATAATTTAGTTATTTCATCTATATATTGTTTAGGAATATCGTTTCTCTTGTTACCTAATGATTTTCTTCTCTTTTCATATAGTTCATTGGCATTAATAAGCTGTACCTTTCCTTTTCTGTAATCAGGCTTCTTATTAGATAACACCCATATATATGTAGCAATACCTGTGTTATAGAATATATCATTTGGAAGAGCTATTATTGCTTCAAGCAAATCATTTTCTAATATGTATCTTCTTATTTCAGAAGGGCCACTTCCTGCATCCCCTGTAAATAGTGGAGAACCATTATGTATAATAGCTACTCTTGAACCTTGAGGCTTCATTTTTGAAATTGCTGTTTCTAAAAATAACATCTGACCATCGCCTACAGCTGGAAGTCCTGCTCCAAAACGTCCTGCAAATCCAAGCTTAGCTTCTGCTTCAACAGCTTTCTTGTCATTCTTCCATTCCCTTCCGAATGGTGGATTAGATAAAATATAATCGAATTTATCCTCTTTAAATTGGTCATCAGATAATGTATTTCCATTTTTTATATTATCTGCATTTGCACCTTTAATAAGCATATCTGCTTTACAAATAGCATAAGTCTGGTCATTTATTTCCTGTCCAAATGCTATAAGCTCTGCATCCTTATTAAGTTTCTTTAAATAATCTTCAGCTACTGATAACATTCCTCCAGTGCCACATGCAGGGTCATATATTGTCTTAGCTATGTTTCCAGTTAGAAGGTCACTATCATTATAAAATAATATATTTACCATAAGCTCTATAACTTCTCTTGGAGTATAGTGCTGTCCTGCATCTTCATTGTGAGCTTCTGAAAATCTTCTTATTATTTCTTCAAAGATATATCCCATTTCAAGATTTGATATTTTTGATGGATGTAAATCTGCATTTGCAGTTGTAAATTCCTGAATCACTATGTATAAAAGGTTCTTTTCAGCTAGTCTTGTTATTTGATTATCAAAGTTGAATTTCTCTATTATGTTTCTGACATTTTCTGAAAATCCATTTATGTATGCTCTAAAATTGGCTTCTATTCCATCAGGGTCACTTAATAACTTCTGAAAATCAAATTTACTTGTATTATAAAAGTCATACCCTGATTCCTTACATAAAAAAACATCTTTCATAGGAAGTTTTCCTACCTGTTCATTTTTCTTTAGAACAGCTTCTTTTGTATCTGCTAATACGCAATCAAATCTTCTTATTACTGTTAAAGGTAAAATTACTTCACCATATTCATGAGGCTTGTACACTCCTGTTAATTTATCTGCTATAGCCCAAATCAGATTGGCTTTTTCACTTACATTAGTTCCTAAACTCATTTATTTATCTCCTCAAAATTAAACATTTACTAAATTTATAACTTATATGTTTAATTTTACTATAACAAGAACTTATTTTCTATTTACCTATAATTTTTTATATAAAAAATTATCACCTATCTAAGAGAAATGACAACCTATTCCTTGCTGTTGGAATCTGCTCTGAAAAATATGGGAAGGGCTCTCTTTATAGAGCTTATGCTAAAGAAATTGAGGGTACTGAGAATTTTACTGAGGAGCAAGTTGAAGGGCTTAGAAAAAGATTATAAAATTTAAATTCTATCAACAATTTAAGTTTTTTATTGATAGAAATTTATAAAATCTTGTATGTATATAAAATAAATTATATGTTATAATATAGATATAAATTAGAAAACAAAAGAGCTCAAACATATTCCCGTATGTTTAAGCTCTATACAATCAGTTAAAGCAACTGATACCACTAAATTAAAATTATTTTATTAAAAATAGTAGACCACTATTGCAAGGGAGGGCTACTATTTTTTTATTTTATCTATAAGTAATACTATAAATGTTAATAATGCTAATAGACACATTATAATGTTGTATGTTTCATTACTCATATGTACCACCCCCTAACTAAAGGGATTGTGGTATCAGTAGCCCAACCAATTGTACGTTCATATTATATCAGAATAGATGCTATTATTCTACAATGAAAAATAACTATGCAAACCCAGATAATCCAAACAGCTTTGAATTTAAAACAAATTCAGATAATCACTCTAATCAAATAAATCCAAATAACAGCAGATACTCAAAATAATATCTACTTCTTTTGGGATATGTTATAATAATTAAAGTCAATTATTGACAACTCATTTCACTATCTATAAGAATATCTATATAAAAATAGTAGCTTACAGGTAAGTATCAAAGATTTCATGTATAGAATCAAAAAAAGTATGTCCACATTGTGGTTTAAAAATAAACAGAGAGGAAAAATAAAAATGGGGTTTTTAGGAAAAATAGCACTATTTGTAATAGCATTATTTGTAATATTAATATATTTTATTGTTACAGGAATAAAGCAGAAAAATTATAAAAGAATTCTTTTTTCAATTGTAGGATTTATTCTAATTGTTGGAATTATGTATTATGGTCTTATTACATTTATTACATCAATGTAGTGAGCAAACATATTTTTTTATCTACATAGAAAATAACAAAACTTCTAATTTGTAGGTTAGTGGTAAATCACCGAAAAGAAAAGACATGCAACTAAAATTTAAATTTCATTGCATGTCTTTTCTTTTCTAGTTTTACCCTATAACCAAATTCAGTATATCCATATATTAACAAGCGAACCTTATCTCCAATTTATAATGACTTAGTAAAGAATCTTGATGGAGAAAACACAAAAAATGTGAATTAAGTAGCCTGTTCATGTTTTTTGCTGTTTTCTCCATAAAGATTCACAACAAATTATGATTTATCAAATAAAATAGGAACTCTACACTAATTGTTTAGTGCAACAGCTTCCAAATATTCTGCTACATATTAATTATTTTTAAAGCTTCCTCTACGGAAGTTGTCCTCTCAAAAATAAAATACTTTTTGAATTCCTCTGCAAACATGTCAATTTCTCCTTCAATAGGATTAATTTCATCTAAGATAAAAACAACCTTTTTACAACCTGCTTTACCCATTTCAGGAATGAAAAATTCAAAATCCCATTTTACATCTTCTTCAATATCTTCAAAACCATTTCTTGCATCACATATAAAATTACTATTTTTATGATTACGTAATAACTCCAGTGCATATAATACTGGCTTTCTGTAATCATCAAGACAACAAAATTTTTTCCATGTTAAAAATACTACATTTTCTCTTTCTAAATAA
>CAZPRO010000251.1:0-3293 GCA_964588775.1 uncultured Clostridium sp. | reverse complement strand
ACATACAACGCTTGTCTATTTCTTAGCATTACTTCAAGCTCTGTTATAAGACCTGATAATGCTCTTATTGTTTTCATATTTCGTGTTACATTCATTTCCTCAATCACTACTAATTCCGGCTTATACAGCCACATCAAATTCTTTACTTCTTTCGTTATGCTGATTATTCTATCTATTGTTTCTGCTTTTGGTGGCTTTATCGTGCCATAATCTATCAGTCTTAAATTATCTTCAAATTTCGTATCTATTACTCCCCAACCGGTAGAAGTAGTACTACTATCAATTCCCAAAATAACCATAGTCAGCACTCTCCCATACTCTGCCTGTATCTCCTCCAACAAGTCTACAAGCCTCTGAATAGCATACTTTAACCTCTATTCCGTTTCTTATCTCATCTTGCAAATGTCCGTGACAATACGGACATTCCTGTTCCAATCTATCAATAAACTTCATCTTTCGTTACCTCCCATCTTTGAAATGGTTAATTTGTGTAAAATTTATCTAAATCGTTAAACTCACTCTGTGAAGGATTGTAATATGCATTTGTAGGTTTGTCTTTGTTATGCAACTTTCCCCTCTCTCGTTCTATTCTTCTTGCGTCCACATCTGCTTTGGTTTTTATGTTATGCTCTGCAAAATCTTTCAAAATTGCACATATGTATTTAGGCTTCCTAACATCACTCTTTACAGCTTCTTTTATAGCCTCTTCCACTACCTCATCTGCTAATTCATAACTGTTTACTTCTTCTGCAACAATAGGCGTTATAATTCCGATATTATTTTCATAACAAGAAACCCATCCGGCAGTGGCAGGCTTTTTTTCTTCTACTACTTCTTTTTTTAAATCATTTTCATTTACATTATCATTTTCATTTTCATTGGGGGTTTCTTTGGGGTTTTCTTCTTGCACTAATTCAAAACCCCTTAGGGGTTCTTTAGGGGTTTCTTTGGGGTTTTGTTTTTGAGGTCTACCACCTTTTTTACCATGTTCAGCCCCTTTACAACCATTTGCATATTTTGAGTTATTTGCATCTATTTGTGGCTTAACTAATAAAAATATAGCTTTTGCTATACCAACTAGCTCAGGCTCAATGCCATCTAGTGCATAGCCATAAATTGCATTATAAACTACTCCTTGTTCTTCTAAAGGTATTTCTTTTATTGCTTCATAAAAACTTCTATAAAAAACAATACTGTCTCTCATTTGTATTCCCCCCTTGATTAGAAAGGTAAATTGCTATCTTCCTCTATTTGCATAAAGCCTTCTGATGTTGTTGTCCCTCCACTCAAAGGAGCATCTTTCTTACTATCTGCAAAATTTACTTCCTCTGCAATAACTTCTGTTACATACACTTTCTTTCCGTCTTTATCATCATAGTTCCTTGTTTGAAGCCGTCCACAAACAGCAACCTGTTGCCCTTTTACAAAATACTTACTACAAAATTCTCCTGTTTTATTCCAAGCAACTATATTTATAAAATCTGCATCAGGTTGTCCTTCTTGCTTAAACCTTCTATTAACTGCTAACGAAAAAGAGCAAACCAATGTATTATTATTTGTAGTATATCTAACTTCAGGATCTCTTGTTAGCCTTCCTATAAGTACCACTTTGTTCATAAAACTCATCCTTTCTTGTAAATCAATTTCTCTTTATTCCAACTACTTCCGTAATAATTCCTTAAATAATGTTCTGCTACTTCTCTATATTCTAATTGCTCATGTCCAAAATCTTCCTTCCAATGGCAATCGTAACAAGCCGTAAATACATTTTCAGGTATCCCTAAACCACCTTGTGAGCGTTTTATATAATGTGCATTTGCACAATGTATTGGCACCCATCTGCCACAAAATATGCACTGATGATTATCTCTCTCCCATACTATTTCTTTTGTTTTCATAGAAATTTCGCAAGCTTTACTTCTCTTACTTGATACCGTCATATTTTGCTTGCCCCCATTCTCTATTTAACTGGCTCTCTATAATGCGTATATTTAATTTCAAAACATTTATGCTTTCTTGATTAGCACTGTAAACTGCCTCACAAATATCTCTTTTAAAACGCAAATTTGCAACATCAGGGACTCCATATATAACCTTATCTATAAGAGTAACAGCCATCCCTTCTGATTTAAGTTTTAATGCCTCCTCTCTTAATTTCTGTTTATAATCTCGCTCTGCTGCTGCAAATTCTGTTCCTGTTTTTCGAAGTGCTTTTACCGATATATCTAACTCCCTTATTTTCTGTTCTATTTCTCTCCATAAGTCCATTTATTCACACCTCTTTATTCATTTTATTTTTTGCAATATTTCTCCATATTGCAGTTCTGTCAAATCTTCTGCCTTACTTACTCCATATTTTAATAACGACTTGTTAATATCTGTATCAGTTACACCTTTGTCATGTAATATTTTCATCAATACATCTGCTTGCTCTTTTGTTATTTTACTTTCCTTTTTATCTTCTTTCTTTTCTACTCCGTCAAACATATCATTCTCCACGATATCAAATGCTGACATATATAAATACCTTCTCGAATATGTTTCTACGCCTCCTAAAGCTTGTACTTTGTTACAACCTTTTAATTCTAAATCTTCCATAGGAGATGTATATACTATTTTTTCTTCAGGCTTTTCAATATTTATAATTTCCAGCAATGCCAACTCTTTGTTAAAGCTTATACTTGTAAATAATTTCTCTTCATTGCAGAATTCAATTATGTATGGTGTAAAATCTGCTAATTCATAATAGTTATACCCTGCAAATTTATTAAACCCACTCTTTTTTATATTTGCATTCATCAACTTATTTTTTACATTTTGCACTTTCTCATATATATTCATTTTCTTCACTCCATTCCTAATCTTCATTATTCAAGATTTCTATAATATGTTCATCCATTTCCTTAATCTTCTTTACCAAAATTGCTTCTTTAACCCAATAAGTTCTCCACCAAGCTTCATTACTTTTCTTCATATTGTTAAGCATTACTAACTCAACAACTATTAAACACATTGCAAGCAATATTTCTAAATAAATAACAATCATCACATCCACCCCCATTGAGTTTGTGTCATACCTACTCTTTCAGCCTCACTTAAACTTTCGTTATACTCTTCTTCTCTAAGTTCAAACAGTTCATCACTTTCTTCATTTGTCAATGTACCTTTTCGCTCTTTTCCTAATAAATAACTATATCTATCCATTTGACATCCCCCTGTTTATGCTCTATAATTGACGTAGAGCTTATAATTAAGTTCATAACTTACAAAGAATCGTTTAGTTTGGTCGCTGG
>CAZPRO010000250.1:0-3295 GCA_964588775.1 uncultured Clostridium sp. | reverse complement strand
AATAATAAATTAAAAGGATGTGTTAATTATGAAAAATAATAATGTATTAAAAAATGAAAGAAACTTATCAATGCTTATAGAATTTTATGAATTTACAATGAGCAATACTTATATGGCAGATAAAAAGAAAGACACAAAAGTCTGTTTTGATATGTTTTTCAGAAAAAGTCCCGATGGTGCTCAATTTGCTATAGCAGCAGGACTTGAGCAGTTGATTGATTATGTGAAAAATCTTCACTTTGATGAGGAGGATATTGAATATTTAAGAAGTAAAAATATATTTAATGAAGAATTTTTAGAGTACTTAAGAAACTTTAAATTTAGTGGAAGCATTTATGCAGTGCCAGAAGGAACAGTTATTTTTCCAGGAGAGCCAATTGTAACAGTTGTTGCACCAGTAATAGAAGCACAGCTTTTAGAAACAATGGTTCTTGTAACAATAAATCACCAGAGCCTCATTGCAACAAAGACAAACAGAATAGTGAGAGCTGCAAAGGGAAGACCTGTACTTGAATTTGGTTCAAGAAGAGCACAGGGTTATGACGGAGCAATCCTTGGCGCAAGAGCTGCATATATAGCAGGAGCTGCGGGAACTGCATGTACTGCTACAGACATAGACTATAAAGTTCCTGCTTCAGGAACAATGGCTCACTCATTTATACAGTTATATGGTGATGAATTTGAAGCTTTTGCGGCTTATGCAAAATATAATGCAGACAATGCCACTCTTCTTGTGGACACATATAATGTTCTTAAATCTGGTGTACCAAATGCAATAAAAACAGCTAAGGAAGTTTTAGAGCCTATGGGAAAAAGATTAAAAGGTATAAGAATTGACAGCGGGGATTTAACTTATCTTTCTAAGGAAGCCAGAAAAATGCTTGATAATGCAGGACTTGAAGATTGTAAAATAGTGGTTTCTAACAGTCTTGATGAAAATATTATAAGTGAACTTTTAAGACAGGGAGCCAAAATAGATATATTTGGTGTAGGAGAAAGACTTATAACTTCAAAATCTGAACCAGTTTTCGGAGGAGTGTATAAGCTTGCTGCAGTAGAAGAGAATGGAAGTTTTATTCCAAGAATAAAAGTTTCTGAAAATCCAGAGAAAATAACAAATCCAGGATATAAGGAATTATGGAGATTATATGACAAAAAGACTAAAAAGGCATTAGCTGATGTAATTACCTTAAAAGATGAAGAAATTAATACTGAATCTTATGAAATATTTGATCCTGTTTTTACATGGAAAAAGAAAAATCTTAAAAATATTATTGCAAGAAAGCTTCAGGTGCCTGTATTTGTTGATGGGGAATGTGTGTACAAAGTTCCTGACTTAGAAGAAATCAAAAAATATTGTTTAAGTGAAGTTGAAAACATGTGGGAAGAAGTAACACGTTTTGTTAATCCTCAGAAATACTATGTTGATCTTTCATTAAAGTTATGGAAGCTTAAAAATGAAATGCTTGAAGAACACAAATGTTAATGATTTAAAAGTTAAGAGCAATAATGGTAACTGAATATAGAAATTTATATGTAAAATTAATTTAAGACATATTTTAATAAATGAAAGAAGATGATTTAAATGGAATTAATAAAAAAAGAATTAAAAAGCTGGAAATTATTAGAGTGGATGTGGATGATTGCTGCTAATGTTATAATTTTAGGAGTATCTATATATTTTCATGATACTGCAATAGGGCTTATAGCTTCAGTTACAGGAACAATGTGTGTTATTCTTACTGGCATGGGAAGAATGTCAAATTATATATTTGGTACTATAAATATAATTTTATATTCAATAGTAGCATATAAAGCCACATATTATGGTGATGTAATGCTTAATTTATTTTACTATCTTCCTACAAATATAATAGGCTGGTTTATGTGGAAGAAGCATATAAATAATGAAAATGGTGAAGTAGAAAAGCAGAAACTCAGCTTAAAGATGGAAATTATAATAGGAATTTTAAGTATTGCAGGTATTTTAGTTTATGGTTATTTCTTAAAGAATTATACCAATGATAAACTGCCTTACACTGATAGTATGAGCACAGTTTTATCAATTGTAGCACAAATATTGTTACTTAAAAGATATATGGAACAGTGGATTGTATGGATAATAGTAGACGGAGTATCAATATTTATGTGGGTGATGGCATTTTTCAATGGAGGAGAAAGTGTTGCAACATTACTTATGTGGAGTGTTTACTTTGTTAATGCAGTTATTATGTTTATAAAATGGTATAAAGAAAGCACTTTAAATAAAGAAAAAATTCAGATTAAATTAAATTCTTAGGGGGAAGATTAGTATGTATAATGTAGGAATGTATGGAGGAGCATTTAATCCTCTTCATATTAAACATGTATCTTGTATTATAAAAGCAGCAACTATGTGCAGAGAATTATATATTGTAATATCACAGGCAGAAAAATATGACACTATAGATGTAAGAGTAAAATACAGGTGGGTTTATACAATAACAAAGCATTTAGATAATGTTAAGATTTTAATTTTGGAAGACCATACAGAGAGCAAACTTGCATATACTGAAGATTTGTGGGAAGAGGACTGCAATAAGGTTAAGAACATGATTGGAAAACCTATTGATGCAGTGTTTTGTGGAAGTGATTATGATGAAAACAGCTTTTGGAATAAATGCTATCCAGAAAGTGAGTTTGTAGTTTTTGAGAGAGACAAGTATATAAGTTCAAGTGCAATACGCAAAGATATTTATGGACATTGGGACTGGCTGCCACAGGAAGTGCGACCTTACTTTGTGAAAAAGGTACTATTAATTGGAGGAGAAAGTACAGGTAAGTCAACCTTAACTATTAATCTTGCAAAATATTATAATACCAATTCATTAGAAGAAGTAGGAAGAAAATTATCAGAATTGTCAGGCACAGATAAAATGATGCTTCCAGAGGATTATGTAAGAATTTTATTAGAACATAAAAATAAAGAATTAAAGTTAAAAGAGAATAGTAATAAAGCTTTATTTGTAGATACAGATTGTCTTATAACGAAGTTTTATATGGAATTTTTACAAGATGAAGGTATAGAGAAAAATGCTGCACTTGCAGATGCAATTGCAAAAATAAATGATTATGATCTTATATTATTTCTGGAACCGGATGTTGAATTTGTTCAGGATGGAACGCGCAATGAAGAAATCAGAAATGCAAGAAAAATGTACAGTGATCATATAAAAGAAATTTACATGAAGGCAGGTTTTAAATATCATATTATTAGTGGTGATTATGAACATAGATTTTTAAGTGCCATTAAATT
>CAZPRO010000249.1:0-3296 GCA_964588775.1 uncultured Clostridium sp. | reverse complement strand
CTTTTATTCCATAATTAAATTTTTTTGACTTATTATTCTCCATTTTACCTCTCCCCCACAAAAATACATTATTTTTACTTTCTCGATTAATTTTATCATTATATTTCGTTTTTTTCAATATTTAACATCTTTTGCTAATATAGCTTTTTATACAAAATATCACATTTAAATACTATTAAATTTATCGTAAGCGTCAAAGATTTCACGTATAGAAACACAAACATAATAATGTTAAAATAAGCTCAACGGCTATAGAAATAGCCGTTGAGCAAACTAAGAACGGCAGTAGATTTTGCACAGCAAAATCAATGCAATAATATAATTTTATTTTTCTGCAAGAAAAATTTCCTCAACTCTTAGTTCTTAGTTTAATTTGTCAAATTATGATTTATATAAATGCTAGCTATATAAAACATATTTTTTGCGACAACTCCATTTTTTACTCGATACTTACTTGTTATTTACTTGATACTTTTCTTATTTTACTTGATACTTTTTATATTAATTAATCTTCTATGTGCAACTACAGTACTTTTTGATATATGATTTTGTAAATCTTTTGTTGTAACTCTGCCATTTATATATGCTAAATGTATTGCCTTAATTTCATTATCAGATAATGTTTCCCAAACTTCTTCTGTAATTTTTGAAGATATCTGCTCAGTATTTCTTATACGACGCATTACAATATTGTTTGTTAATAGTAAACTTAAAGCAGTATTATTAGGTTCACTAAACTTCGGTTCACCTAAAAAGAATTCTTTCATTTCTTTATATATTCTTTTTACCCCTTCATTAAGTTCCTTTACCCATCCAAACTCAGATAATATTCTTGCCACCTTTGGATTTGTTGAATATCTTGTTTTCTTCATATTCTGAAGATTTACTATATTAGGTAATCTTCCTGGACTCAAAATTTCAAGTCTGTCATCATACATAACAACTTTAATATGTTCTCCTGTCATTGAATAATCTCTATGAGTAACAGCATTTACTATTCCTTCTTGCCATGCAAACTCTGGATATTCTGTAACTACTTTAAACTTTCCTGTTTTAGTATCTAAAGTATTAAAATCTCTTAACTGACTTGATATTGTTGTGATATAGTAAAGTTGTAACCCTTAACCCTAAATTTTTCTAGCTTTATCAATGGTACCAAGTAATTTTATTAAAATAAAAAAATATATCAATAAGATATACCTTTTCTTTTACACCATTTTTACACTTTATAGCCTAATATCATATAAACTTATAAGGAAATATTAATACTGTAAAACCCCATTAAACGCTCATTACATCAGCATTTATAACTTTTTATATAAAAAAAGCCACAGCACACTGTACTGCGACAATTTTGGCAGGGGCACTAGGATTTGAACCCAGAACCAATGGTTTTGGAGACCACTACTCTACCGTTGAGCCATACCCCTAGAACACAAATAAAATTATATAACAGCAAATTAAATAAATCAACATTTTTTTTATTTAATTTGCTAATTTTTTATTTGTATAACTAATTTTCTAAATTCTTAGATATATTTTCTTCCATTATATTAGTATCAGACTCATCTTTTTCTTTTTGTCTTAATGCAATATTTGAAATTTCATTTACATTATATAAAATAAGATCATTAAAAGACATATGACCATAATATCTCCATAGCTTTACAGTCTTATAATCCTCTGGTTTTGTTGGCATTGATGATTTATATTCTTCATTTTTTATCCATTCATTTAAATCCACTTCATCTTCGCCATCCATAATTATAATTACTTTATCATTATTAAGATTATTCTTTTCAATAAATTCATTAATATACTCATTATTTAAGTTCATATGATTTACATGAAGATCATCTAAAAGATAACTAAATCTTTCATCAAATGTTAAGAATATATAATCACTTAAATAATTGATATTTTCTTTTGCATTTTTAAGCTGTTTATCTAGAGTGTTTACTGCTTCATTATAATTTTTTTCATAAAAATCCCTATTTTTAGGATCTTTATCCTGAATACAGTTTTTAACATTTGATAATGCTATTTTATATCCTTCTATTCCATCAAAATAATAGGGATTTTCAATTGTTTTTTCCCCTGAGTCATAAGATGTTATACGAACTCCACGTGCAAGATTTATTATTCCTATTTCACCTTTTTTTAACTTGCTAATGAATTTATCCATCCATGGCTCAAAATTAACGCCATTATATAAAAATAAATCCATATTAGACACATTATCTACAGATTCTTTGGTTATAACAAAATCTTTAATATCCTGCTCCTCTGTAAACATATACTGAACGCTATGCTTATCTTTCACAATTTCTTTCACCATATCTGCTTGTGGTTTACTTACTGTAATTATATTTAAATATTTATCTCTAAATTCTTCTTTATTTTTTTCTGTATTTGCAAGTAATGGATTTTGGAATATTGTCATACCAAATGACAATAATAAAGTTATAATAACCATTATATATGTTATTTTCTTCAAGGTTTAAACCTCCTATACCATTATCTTAATTTAAAATATATAACATTACTTAATTAATATTAATTATATTATATCAATATTTTTACTATTAATATACAACAATATCTTAGTAAAGTATAGAAATTTTATTAATTTAAACTTAATTATTTGGAATTTAGCAATTTTTGATATAAAATAAAAGGATGATAATATTTTTAGGAGGAACCTATGCAATGATATTTGAATTCAACAGTGTCAATGAAACAACTGATTTAGGAATAAAACTTGGAAAGCTTGCAAATTCAGGTGATATTATATGTTTAACTGGCGACCTGGGAACTGGCAAAACCCACATAACAAAAGGAATTGCTCAAGGCCTTGGCATTCTAGACAATATTACAAGTCCAACTTTTACCATAGTTAATGAATATGACACTGGACGTTTAAAATTGAATCATTTTGATGTATACAGAGTTAATGATGCTGATGAAATATATGCCATTGGTTTTGATGACTACATTTTTTCTGATGCAGTATGTGTCATTGAATGGGCAAACTATATAGAAGAAATTCTACCAGATGAACTTCTTCATATATTAATAGAAAAAGATTTATCAAAAGGAGAAAACTACAGAAAAATAACACTCACTCCTTATGGAGAAAAATACAACTATATAAAGGAGCTGAAATCATGATTACACTTGCTATTGATTCTTCTTCAAAAACAGCAACAGCAGCTTTGTTTAAAGACGGCTGTCTGCTTGGCGAGATAACATTAAACAATAAAAAAGAACATTCAGTTATTCTCATGACTATAATT
>CAZPRO010000248.1:0-3302 GCA_964588775.1 uncultured Clostridium sp. | reverse complement strand
AAGTTAATTGTTAAATCACAGACTTCTTCAGGTGTAAATGTTGCTCTTGGAAAATCATGAGAGTTACCATTTATACAGTATTTACAGTCATAAAGACAATCATTGGAAAAAAGAATCTTTAAAAGAGAAATACAACGCCCATCAGCAGTAAAACTATGACATATTCCACATTCAGCAGCATCGCCAAGTCCTTTTTTTGTATTTTTTCTTTTAGAACCTGATGAAGAACAAGAAACATCGTATTTTGCTGCATTAGATAATATTTTTAATTTATTCATTATATCCATGTTAAACACTTCCTACAATAAAATTAAAGAACATACATTCGTTTACAAATATTATAAACGAATGTATGTTCTTTTGCAATATAATAAAATATGAAATATATAAAAATATGAGAATATTAGTGACAATAATAATATTGTAAAAAGGGGGAATATATTATTAAGAAATGAGGATATTATCAAGAATTTATGATATAATGAAGACCGTATACATAAATTCAAATAGATTTTATGGTAAATGGTTTTACATAAGAGTAATAGCATGGAGGAAACATATGGATAATATAATAATTATGGATTCATGTATAGATTTTAATAATGAAGTATTTGAAAATGAAAAAAATATGGAAAGAATCCCATTTAAAATTTTAATTGAAAATGAAGAGATAATAGACAGAGATTTAGATAGGACAGTTTTGATAAAAAAAATGAAGAATACTAAAAATCCAATATCAACATCATGTCCTTCCCCTAACGAATTTTTTCAAGCAATAAAGGAAAGAAAAAATAATTTCATACTTACAATATCAGATAAGTTAAGCGGGTCACATAATAGTGCAATGCTGGCTAAAGCTATGATGCAGGAAAAATCACCTGAAACTTTTGTTCATGTTTTTGATTGTAAAACTGCTGCATCAGCTGCAAGTTTAATTGCATTAAAACTAAAAACATTAATTAAAGAAAAGTTAAATCCAATAGAAGTTGTAGAAAAATTAAATTTATATATAGATGACATGAAAATATTTTTATTAGCAGAAAGATTAGATAACTTATCTAAAAATGGAAGAATCAGCAGTACAAAAGCTTTGGTTGGAACTATTTTAAATATTGCTCCCATTATGTGTGATAATGGAAATGGAGAATTAATTTTAAAGGAGCAGGTAAGAGGCAGAAAGAAAGCATTTAATCGTCTTATTGAATTAATAGGAGAAGAAGGTAAAGAATTATCAAACAGGATTCTTGGAATTACTCATGTAAATGCATTAGAAAAAGCATTAAAAGTTAAAGAAGAAGTAGAAAAAAGATATAGTTTTAAAGATATAGTTATATTTGAAGCTGGTGGATTAACAACAATATATGCTGATGATGGTGGCATTACTATAAGTTTCTAGAAATGATGGATAGTATTAATTTTAAAATCAATATATAATAATTGAACTACTAAATAAGGAGCTATGGCATAAAGATTAAATCTTATTATATCTAGTATTTTGTATTATAATAACACTAGATATAATATTTATAATTTTTAGTGCCATAGCTTCTCATTTTAATATATACTAAAATAATTATAGACAAATGGAATGTTCTTATTAGTTAGGAAAAGTGTTTAGACATTTTAAAAATTATATTTATCCTAAATCATGAATCACAATATGTAATAGCTTTAAAAATAAAAAGATATTACATATTGCTTTAAGTGGAAAATAATTGTATAATAATTATAAAGAATTAAGTATTAGGAGGAAATCAATAATGTATCCAATAAAATTTGATAATTTATATTATGAAAGAATATGGGGAGGGCATGGATTAGAAAGCTTTAGAGATAATATTCCAAAAGATAAAGTAATAGGAGAAAGTTGGGATATAGCTTGTCATAAGAATGGGACAGGAACAGTTGTAAATGGAGAACTAAAGGGTAAGAGGTTTGATGAAATAATAAAATTATATAGAGAAGAGCTTTTAGGAACCCAAATAGAATTAGAGGGTTTTCCATTATTAATAAAATTAATTACTGCCAATGATAAATTATCAGTTCAGGTACATCCAGATGATGAATATGCAGAAAGAGTTGAAAAAGATTCTGGAAAAACAGAATCATGGTATGTTATTGATGCAGAAGAAGATGCATGCTTAATAGTTGGAACTAAAGATTGTGATAAAGAAACATTTAAAAAAGCAATAGAGAATGGAAATCTTAATGAATATTTAAATAAAATTCCAGTGAAAAAAGGTGATTTTTTTTATGTAAAAAGTGGATTAGTTCATGCTATATGTGAAGGTGTACTAATTGCAGAAATACAACAAAGTGCAGATACAACTTATAGAGTATATGATTATAATAGAGGTCGAGAATTACATATAGAAAAAGCTCTTGAAGTAATTGATTTTTCTCTTGAAGGAAAGAATACTAAAGGAATAAAAATAGAACATGAGGGATATGATAAAACATATTTATGTTTAAGCAGATTTTTTACTGTGCAGAAATATGAAGTTAGAAAGTCAGTATCAGAAAGCAGTGATGAGGAAAGATTCTATTTATTTACATGTGTTGATGGAGAAGGAACTATAGAATACAAAGATGGAATAGAAAAGATAGGCATGGGTGAAAGTGTTTTAATTCCTGCCAGTATGGGAGAATATACAATTAAAGGTCAATTGACATTATTAAAAAGTTATGTTCCAGATGTTAAAAAAGAAGAAAGTAATATTTTAACAGTAATAGAAAAATAAAATTAATAAAGAAAAGAATATATCTTTTTCTTTATTAAATATACACTTTGGTGTATAATATTTATAAAAACAAGTAAAAATGGGAGGAAATGAAAATGGGTTACTATTTGGGTATTGATATAGGAGGAACTAATTTACGTGTTGCTGTTATATCACAAGAAGGTGAAATAATAGAAGTTTTTAAAGTGCCAAACGAAAGTGAGAAAGGTGCAGAATATAATTTAGATAAAATTATTAATGAAGTAAAAAATCAATGGAGTAAATATTCATTAGAAAAAGCAGGAGTAGGCTGTCCAGGGCCTCTTAATTTAAAAGAAGGTGTAATTTTAAATCCTCCTAACTTAAAAGGATGGGGAAAATTTAACATTAAAAAATATCTTGAAGAGAAACTAAATATGCCTGTTACAGTTAATAATGATGCAAATGTGGCTGGGTTTGCAGAGGCTGTTTCAGGATGTGCAAAAGATGCAGAATCTGTATTTTATATTACAATTTCTACAGGAGTGGGTGGAGGACTTATATTAGATAAGAAAATAATAAATGGTGCTCACAGTCAATGTG
>CAZPRO010000247.1:0-3383 GCA_964588775.1 uncultured Clostridium sp. | reverse complement strand
ATATTTATCAAATCTAATACTTTATAAAAGAAAATGACAACATATTGTTTTTAACAAAATCTCAAAACAATATATTGTCATTTTATGCTTTATTTACAATTGAATACTAGCTATTCTGCTACACTTTCAATTGCTTTACTAGATGATAAATTCATTACAGCTTTAAAAATACATTATTATCAAATATATATATAAAAGAATATATACATTTTTTCTCTTGCATAAATATACTAACAATAAAGAAACTGTTGCACTAAATAAATTAGAATTTCTAGTTTTATCACATAAATAAACTTACTATATACATAATTATGAATTATTATACGGATTATAAAATACTAAAACTAAAGAATTAGTATGAAATATAGATTACTAAAATTGAATCAAATTATGAGAGATTAGTAGGCAAAACAATTGTCTACCTCCTACTCGATATCATCCATATTATAAATGTTGCCAAACAGAGGATAAAGGCAAAAAAGTTGCGTACGCAACTTTTTTGGTCTATACTATTACTTTGGAAAGTAGGTGAAAAATTATATGAATAATAATTTCCCAAAGCTAGGACGTTGCCTTTCAATTTTGGATCGCCTGATGAAAATGTACTATGATCATAACTTGGCGGATTTTGAAATTGGATGGGGACAGCAATTTTATGTGGAATATCTCTATGACCATCCTGGAGCTTCTGCTCAAGAGATGGTGGAGTGTATCCGAGTTGATAAGGGAACACTGACAAAAGTTATTAAAAAGCTGACAGAGCTTGGTTATGTTGAAGTTGTCACTAGCGAGAGAGATAAGCGAATGAAACTTCTGTACTTAACGGAAAAGGCGGTGCCAGCTGCTAAGCGAATCAAAGAGATACACAGTAATTTTTACAGTATTTTATGCTCAAATATTCAGCCATCAGATATTCAGCAGACAGAACAGACAATGGAACAGATGATGGAAAATATTAATCCTAAAATATGGAATAGAATGGAGGAATAAAATTGGAAAATATCGAAATTTCACCCGTTCAGAAAACGGGCATTTTTATTACTTTAATTGTTGCGACCTTTGTCACATCAATGTCAACTACAGTTACAGCAAATATGATTCCAAATTTTACCGAATATTTTGGTGTATCTGCTAATCTTGCACAATGGCTGACAAGTGGAGCGACTTTGATTTCAGGAATTATTATTCCTGTTACAGCATTTCTGCTCAAAAAAGTACCCAACAAGAATTATTTCCTTGTGACAATGGCAGCCTATACGCTGGGGTCATTCTTTTCGTTTTTAGCCCCCAATTTTCCAATACTGCTTGTGAGTCGTTTGATTCAGGCAATTGGCTGCGGTATGATGATTCCTTTCGGACAGATTATGCTTTTGAATCTCTATTCGGCTGAAAAACATGGCAGGGTTATGGCAGCATTTTCTATGGCATCCATGGTGTCTACTGTAGTAGGCCCAACTTATGCAGGTTTGATGTTGGAAGCAGTTGGATGGCGTGGTGTGTTTGTATCTTTATGTGTGTTTGGACTTGCTATCATTGTGTTGGGAATTCTTTTTATGAAAAATGTCATTCCACAAACACATGCTGAATTAAATGTAGGCTATGTGCTTCTTTCTGCTATTGGTTTTTCCTTTTTGCTGATTGGTGTGAGTAATATGAGTAGAGGGTTATTTTTGAAACTGACAAGTGGCGGGTTAATGTTATTAGGTGTCATTTCTCTTGTCATATTTTCCAGATTACAGCTTACCTCAAAGAAGCCGATGTTAAATTTGAGGGTTTTTAAAGAACCTTCTTTCCTTATTGCTGTTGTTATTAGTATTTGCTTATATTTAATCTCAATGGGAACAGGCATGATTTTGCCGATTTTTACAAAGTCAATCTGTGGTTTCTCTGATTCGGCATATGGATATGCAACTCTTGTCGGTTCAATTTTGTCTGTATTTACAACACTGTATTCGGGCAAAGTCTACGATAAAATGGGAATTAAGCCTATGTTTTTTGCTGGCATAGTTCTATTTGTGATATATTCTATTATGGGAAGATGCTTCTCAGAAAATACAGGTATTGTATATATTGCAACAACTTTTGCGTTGCAAACTGTTGCAATGTCTATGTTAAATTCCCCTGCTACAACTATGGCACTTAGCAAATTGTCTGGGGATATTCGTATAGATGGAAGTGCAGTTTTTAATACTGTACGTCAGATTTCCAGTTCATTGGCCTCTACACTTTCTGTTTTGATTTATACATTGGCAGGGAGTGATATAAATGCAATTTGTGTTGTATACACATACTACGGAATTGTAACTATTGTTATTATTGCTTCTGTCATTTTGTATCTGAAAGCTACATCAAAGCCGAAAATGTAATAAAACCAACTTTTAATTTCAGATGATAAAACTAAATTTACTATATACATAATTATGAATGGTTGTACAGATTATGCAATACTAAAGCGAAAGAATTAATAATTAATACTTTTAATGGACCTTTGTATTATCAAATAAACTTCATCTCCAGTTTATAATGGTTTAGGGAAGAAGCTTGATGCAGAAAACGCAAAAAATGTGAACTGGCTATTGATCTACAGGTGCATAAAATTTGCACATTGTTTGCCGTTTTCACGCTCAAGCTACACTACAAATTCTGATTTATATGCAAAAAGGAACTGTTCACTAAACATATGTTTTCTATTTTTCATAAGGATATATATGCTCTGCCTTTGACTCAAATTCCTTTAAATTTCTGATTTTTAAATCTACGCAGAACTCTATAATCGACACTCCATTAAATCCATCTATTTTTCCATCATATTCATATTGAAAATACCATTCAACTACAGTCATATTATCACTATGAATAAACTGATGAATATCCCATTTTAAAACTCTTCCATGCTTATGCCAGTCAGTAAACCATGCTAAAATTTGATTTATTCCATGATATTCTGGTCCATAACATTCACTATACACAATATCTTTTGTAAATATATTTCTAAGATTCGAATCATCATTATTTATCCATGCATTAAAATAATTTTTTATAATTGATTCCTTTGACTTCATTAATACATCCTCCTTTTCAATGTGAATTTTCAACGTTTGTAGGTGTTAATCTATAGAATAAATTTCCTTAGAAGATTTTTTATTTACTAAATTTAAAAATTCTCTATAAGGTTGTCCATAATCATATTTCCAAAGAGTTACATTTTCAAGAATAACTTCTATAACTATAGTTTCTTTTTTATTATAACATTATAGTATTAATATTACTATAAACTATATTCACTTTTTTTGTAAATCTAAGGTTGCCATATCTTATTCCTGGACATAAAAAAGTGGCTGCGCCACGCTCCTTCGGAGAAATATTTTTAATATTACAAATAA
>CAZPRO010000246.1:0-3398 GCA_964588775.1 uncultured Clostridium sp. | reverse complement strand
AAATATGTAAAAAATATAATTTAGACTATATAGCAGCTGCACGAGGTGGTCTTCTTCATGATTATTATTTATATGACTGGCATACCCATTATAAAAATACAGGGCTTCGCTTTCATGGCTTAACCCATCCTAAAACAGCATTAAATAATGCTATGGCAAACTTTATCCTAACACCTCTTGAAAAAGACATCATACTTCACCATATGTGGCCTCTAACCTTGGTACCTCCAAAATCATCTGAAGCTTTCATCATAAGTTGTGTTGATAAATACTGTAGTTTTATGGAATTTGCAGTTTCAAAAAAATCTTCAAAAATCACATAATAAAAGAGAGATAACACTTAACTTATCTCTCCTCTTTATTTCCATGAATAATCTTTTCAATTTTACTTTGAAATAGAGAAAGTTTTCTAACAATCTTATTAACGTGTTCTTCATAATTATTATGAATCTTATCCCTGATTTCTTTTAATGAATCATTAAATTTCATAGATGATGATGTTGGATTATTATTAATAAGCCTTAATTTCCCCATATCTATATTTGATAATTCTTTTTTTCTTCCTTCTTTCAATTGTTCTATTTTTTCTTTTAATTCTAAAAGCTTTTCTTTTGTATTATATACAAATAAATCAAGTTCTTTTTTATTTGTATATACTTCAAATTCTTTTGATGCATTTTCCAGTAATAAATCTATTTCTTCATATACATTTTCTATCTGCATTTTTAAATCTGATATTTTTTCAAGAATTTTAGGAAGGTCAATGGCATTTCGTACACTGATAATTACATCAACCATAAATATTAAACTTATAATAATTACTATAATCTGCAGGCTTCCAACACTAATAAGATTAATAAGGTTATATACATAATCATTAACCACCTCTACTAAAACCACACATAAAAATCCCCAAAACAAAGAGGATACCAAGCATATTCTTCCTTTATAATTAAGTACATCATTACTATAATCCCAGTATTTCATTTTAAATATATTTTCCATGGCAGTTCCAACCGTATATTCTAAAACAGTAGCACTAATTAATCCCAGCACATATACACATAATATATTATGTTTAAAAGGCATAATAATAATTAATAATATAACTGCTCCACTTCCATACAAGGGAAGCATAGGAATTCTTAAAAATCCTCTGTTTATTAACTTATGTTTTTCTATTGATACAATGGTGCTCTCTATACACCACCCTAAAAAACTATATGTATAAAAAAATGAAATCCATTGTAATAAATCATAATCCAATGCTGCTTCTCCTAATTTCTATTTATTATTTATAACATACTATTTTTAGTATACCTGTATCTCCATGAAAATATACCTATACTTTTTATTTTGTGTTTCTGTTAACAAATTCTGATTTCAGTTTTGAGTATATTATTTTTTGACTGCTGTAAAGACTATAATACCCTGAAAGCATATAGCTTACTCCACATGCTGCTGCAAATAGAATTATACCCTGAGCCCCAAAAAGTTCAATACTAAGTATAATAGAGCTTATCAGGGTATTAACAACTCCGCAGAACAATGCTATAACTCCTATTGCCGCACCAAATCCAGCATCTATTCCAATTATTTTTGCTGCAACACATCCAAAAGTTGCACCTATAAAAAAGGTCGGTACAATTTCTCCTCCCTTGAATCCTACTCCAATAGTTATTGCTGTAAATATTATTTTCAATATAAATGCTTCATATTTTGCTTCTCCATTTATTGCATTTGCAATTACATCCATTCCTGCCCCATTATAATCATTACATTTTACAGCTAATGTTAACATTATTATAGCTAGTCCACCTATTACAATTCTTAAATAATCATTTTTTATCTTTTCTTTTGCCATTTCTGCCGTTTTATGAAGAATGTTGCAAAACAATATACTTACTCCTGCACATAAAGCACCTAAAACAACCACTTTAATTATATTTTCAAAAGATAGGGAAGGAATATATTTCAAACTATATCTTACTGGTTCAAGTCCAAAACTTAGTGATATTTTATAGGCTACCAATGCTGCTGTAAGACAAGGAATAAAATTGGAATAATAAAAAATTCCTATGCTTATTACCTCCATTGCAAAAAATGCTGCTGTAAGTGGTGTTCCAAATAAAGCTGCAAATACTGCACTCATTCCACATAATGTAATGCAATGCATATCTGTTTCATCAAGATTTAACAATTTACCAATTTGAGAACCTATGCTGCCGCCAAGCTGGAGTGCTGCTCCTTCTCTTCCTGCGGAACCTCCTCCAAGATGTGTAAGCACTGTACTTATAAAAATAAGGGGACCCATAGCTAAAGGCACCTTTCCATCTCTTCTTACAGAATCAATAACAAGGTTAGTATCTATTCCTTTGCTGCACTTAAGCATTTTATAAAGCCATACTATAACTAATCCATACAAAGGCATAAAATATATACTGATGCCATGAACCTTTCTATAACCTGTTGCATATTGAACACTTATGTGAAAAAGACTTCCTATTATTCCTCCACATATTCCTATTAAAGATGCTATACAAATCCATTTTATAAATGTATATATGTATTTTTGTATTGATTTTATTTGTATCATTATATGTAACATAACCTCATTCCTTTGTCTATTAATACTTAAAAAAGCTACTAAAAATGATATAATCATTTTTAGTAGCTGAACTTTTCTAATTATTATTTATCAAAGTTTCTGTTATTTCTTGCAGCTTTTCTAGCTTTTCTGCATTCTGGACATCTTACAGGATCGTTGTCAAATCCTTTTTCTTTAAAGAATTCTTGTTCTCCAACTGAGAATATAAATTCCTTTCCACAATCCTTACATACTAAAGTCTTATCTTCCATTATATAAATCCTCCTTGTTTCAAAGATTATAACCTGATACTATGAGCAATCTCTGATTCAGAGGCGTAGTTAGTACTTGATTAAATCTTGAATTATATTACGTTTTCATTATACTATAATTACTATTTTTTTTCAACTTAATTAGTAAATAAAATTATTGAAAAATCCTTATATATTTTCTTTTTCTAAAAGTTATAATTAATCTTTATTTAAAACATTAGCTATTGCAGATATACTTCCAAGGGAAGATAAGGTTTCATTTGGTAATATAAGTTTATTAGCTGGGCTTTTAGCCATTTCTTTTAATGCTTCAACCTGTTTTAATGCAATTACCCTTTCATCTGTACCAGATTCAATAATAGCTGAGTTCACCTTTCTTATAGCTTCTGATTCTGCTATAGCAATCTGCTCAATAGCCTTAGCTTTACCCTCTGCTTCTAAGAGTTGTGATTCCTTTAAACCTTCTGCTCTTCTTATATTAGCCTCTTTTTCTGCTTCTGCTTCAAGTATCTTTGACTGCTTTTCACCTTCAGCTTTAG
>CAZPRO010000245.1:0-3401 GCA_964588775.1 uncultured Clostridium sp. | reverse complement strand
AATTCTTGTCCATTGCTGGCTATGACTTTTTTATACCATTCAAATGATTTTTTTCTGCTTCTTTTTAATGTACCATTCCCTTCATTATCCTTATCAACATAAATAAAGCCATATCTTTTTTTCATTTCTCCAGTAGAACCACTAACAAGGTCAATACAGCCCCAAACAAGATATCCCATAAGATTTATTCCATCTTCTTCAACAGCTTTTTTAACTTCCTTAAGATGTTCACTTAAATAATTAATTCTATAATCATCATTAATAGAACCATCCTCTTCAACTTTGTCTACTGTTCCAAGCCCATTTTCAACTATAAATAATGGTTTATCATATTTATCACTTAAATCATTTAAAAGAATTCTTATTCCAACAGGATCTATCTGCCATCCCCAGTCACTTGCTTTTAAATAAGGATTTTTTATTGTTATAGTTGCATTACCACTTGTTGTATTATTTATAACTTCAGTAAGTATACTTGCTACTCCACTTGCATAATATGAAAATGCTATAAAATCTATTGTATTATTCTTTAATATTTCAAAATCTTCAGGTTCAGTTTCCAGTTTAATATTATTATTTTTCAAAAATGCTTTAGTATAAAATGGATATCTTCCCTTAACAAGAACATCAAGGAAGAAATACATATCTCTTTCTGCCTGTTTTGCTACAAAAACATCTTCAGGATTACAGCAATATGGATATACTATTTTACCTGCTACCATACTTCCAATTATATTTTCACTGTCAATTTCATGGGCTGCCTTTACTGCTAATGCAGATGCAAGAAGTTCATTATGTGCAGCCTGATATAACACAGCATTTCTGTTTTCATCCTTTTTAAAAATTATTCCTGCCTGCTGATAAGGATTTTCAAATAATACATTCAACTCGCAGAAAGTAAGCCATTTTTTAACCTTTCCTTTATATCTTTTAAATACAGCCTTTGCAAATCTTTCAAAAAATTTGACTAATTTTCTATTTTTCCATGAACCATAATTTTCTACTAAAGCATAAGGTACATCAAAGTGGTCTAATGTAACTAATGGCTCTATCCCATTTTTTATAAGTTCATCAAATACATCATCATAAAACTTTAATCCTGCTTCATTAGGCTCAGTTTCATCCCCCTTTGGAAATATCCTTGGCCAGCTTATTGACAATCTTAAACATTTAAAACCCATTTCCTTAAAAAGTGCTATATCCTCTTTATAATTATGATAAAAATCTATAGCTTCTCTTGAAGGATAATACTTACATTCAGTTTTGAATGCTTCTTCAACCCCCTGCATTCTGTCATACCTGTTTTCTCCTAAAGGAAGCATATCAACTGTTGAAAGCCCTTTTCCATTCTCATTATAAGCACCTTCGCATTGATTAGCACATATTGCTCCACCCCATAAAAAATCTTGTGAAAATTCAAATTTTTCCATGTATTTTCCTCCTTTTAATTATGGGACAGCTATAAATTAACTTCCCATAATCAATAATTTTTGTCTTTAACTAATATATTTACTTTATCTAATCTCTTAGTATACAAATCATAATCGCTTAAAAGTATTCCCATATAAAGCATATCAACTATTGCCAATTGTGAAATACGTGATACCATTGTTTCACTATAAAATGTTGTTTCAATGTCGCCTGTAAAAAATGTAATATCTGCATACTTTGATATTTCTGAACATTTATAATTTGTAAGTGCTATGGTTCTGGCACCACACTTTTTAGCTATTTTTAAAGTATTTACTGTATCTATTGTATTACCTGAATGTGATACTCCTATTGCCACGTCTTTTTCAGTAAGATGGCTGGCACATATCTGCTGTACATGATTGTCTGGATATGCACGGCAGTTTAAACCTATACGAATAAATTTATTCATTATATCACCAGCTATGCTTGCTGAATTTCCCACACCATAAATATCAATCATTTCTGCTTCCTTAATCATATTTACAGCCCTTTTATAATTGTTTAGGTCCATCATTTTAGATGTATCCTGAAGAGCCTTTATAGTCAGTCCTATCATTTTTTGAGGAATATCTTCTATCTTTTCATTTTTACCTATATGCAGATCTACCAATAAATCATTCTTTAAATTATCATTTACAGATTCTCTTCCCCAATCCTTTGCAAGATTCATTTTAAAATCACTATAACCAGTACATCCAATAGTTTTTACAAATCTTATTATTGTTGGTTCACTTACTCCTGCTTCTTTTGATAATTGTGCTAATGTCATAGTTGAAACTGAATAACCATTTTTTAAAATATAATCAGCAACCTTTTTTTCTGATAACCTTAAAGAATTATATACATTTTTAATTTTATATTGATAAGACATATTATCATTAATCACTTGATACACATCCTTTTATTTTGTAATCTTATTAATTATTTTTATAGTATAGTAGTAAAACTACAAAATCAATATAAAACTTATAATAAAACTTTCATCATATCTGATTTTTTTAAGATCTTAATTTACTCATTTAGATGTTTGTTTGAATTTATTGTAACTCAAGGAAATAAAAAAGTAAATAGTTTTACTACAAAATCTCTATTGACTTTGTAGTAAAACTATTTTATAATTTCATTAGAACTTGAAATATGTTATTAGAGGTGAAGAAAATGATTAAATTTTTAGCAAGTGATTTTGATGGTACTTTATACAGAAACAATGAAATTAGTAAAAAAGATATGTATGCTTTAAAAAAGCTTAAGGAAGATGGAAATAAAATGATTCTTGCAACAGGCAGAAGCTTAAAAGAAATTAATCCAATGCTGTCAAAATATCAATTTGAATATGACTATCTTGTTTTATGTAATGGTGCTATGATTTTTGACAAAAATTTCAATGTAATAAGAAAAAATATTATTTCCAATGAAACAAGAAAAGCAATAATCAATAAATTTTATAATATTGGTAATGCACTTATATATTATGATGATGGTAATGGTGTAAAAATAATAAAAAATGATTCTGTAACTTCATCTAATGCAGATAATTATTTTCTAACTGTAAATACTAATGTTGTATCTTTAGAAGAAGCCTTAGAAGAAAACTGCCATTGTGAAATTATGAGTATTTTCTCAATTAATAATTCAGTGGAAAATTCAGAAAGAATTAAAAATGCACTTTTAGAATCTGGCATATGTGAAATAGAAGCTTTTAGAAACAGCTATTTTGTAGATATAGTTTCCAAGGGATGTTCAAAAGGTAATGCTTTAATGGATATTTTAAAAATGGAACAGGCTACACCTGAGCAGATATACTGTATTGGAGATTCAATGAATGATGTTAGTATGTTTAACATCACACCAAACAGCTATACTTTCAATTACACAGAAGATATAGTAAAAACTCATGCTAATCATCTGGTAGACAGTGTAGCTGAAGT